>JAPSIU010000223.1 GCA_031178565.1 Leucobacter sp.
CCGCGAGCGGGCTGCGCTCGCGGACACCGACGTGGAGTCGTTCCGCGCCGTGCTCGACACGAACACGACCGGCACCTTCCTCGCGCTGCGCTGGGCCGCCCGCAGACCCCGGAGCGACGGGCCGCCGGCGCCGCTCTCCGTCGTCACCCTCTCCTCGGCCGTCGTCGATCGCCTTCCCGAGCACCAGCTCGCCTACAACGCCTCGAAGGCGGCGATCAACGCGCTCACGCGATCCGCCGCGCGCGAACTGGCCCCGGCGAACGTGCGGGTGAACGCCATCGCCCCGGGATCGGTCCTCACCCCCATGACCGAGGCAGGGTGGGCCGATGACGCCCACGCCGCCCGCATGCGATCGGAGATCCCCCTCGGACGACCCGGCACCGTCGACGAGGTCGCCGCCGCCGCATCCTTCCTGCTCGGCGAAGCCAGTTCGTATATGACAGGCTCGATAGTGACCGTCGACGGCGGTTGGGCAGCCTGATCCGTCTTCTCCTCCACCGATCCACCACAGAAAGGAACACAGTGACCTACGACCCCTATGCGGCCCTTCCCGAAGCGCCCTCGTTCGCACTCGCTTCGACCAGCTTCACCGACGGAGCGCGCCTGCCTCTTCCCCAGGTCTCGGGCATGCTCGGCACTGGCGGCGGCGACGCATCGCCGCAGCTCAGCTGGTCGGGCTTCCCGGAGGGCACGAAGAGCTTCGCGGTGACCTGCTACGACCCCGACGCGCCCACGGCCAGCGGTTTCTGGCACCTCGCCGCCTACAACATCCCGGCCTCGGTCACCGAACTGTCCGAAGGCGCGATCTCGGTCGAGAACCGAGCGGGCCTCCCCGAACGCGCCTCGCTGCTCCGCAACGACGGCGGCGTACGCGGCTTCGTCGGCGCTGCTCCCCCTCCCGGGCACGGCGACCACCGCTACATGTTCGTGGTGCACGCGCTCGACGTCGAAGAGCTCGAACTCGACGATCTGGCGTCTCCCGCGCTCCTCGGGTTCCAGATGTTCGGACGCACACTGGGACGCGCCCGGCTCACCGGGGTCTTCGGGCACTGACATGCCTTCGTGCACCGGCACCCTCGACGGCCGCGGCCGTCGGTCAGGGCGGACGGCCCGGGCGAGCGCCGGCGAGTTCGGGGGCGCTCCTACGCGGCTCCCCCGAACTCGCCGGTGGCGACGATGATCGCGCGCGCCAGCACGGCCTCGCGCATCATGAACCCCATGACGGCGGGCGTCGCCTCGGGATCCACGTCGATGCGCTCGGCATCGAGCGCGTGCACCACGAACCAGTAATGGTGCACGCCCGTGCCCTCGGGCGGCGCCGCCCCGCTGAACGCCGGCTCCCGCTTCTCGTTCGGCATCGCGACCGCGCCCTGCGGCAGCAGCGCGCTGCCGAGCGAGCCCGCGCCCGCGGGGAGCTCGGTGACACTCGCGGGGATGTTCGCGACCGCCCAGTGCCAGAAGCCGGATCCCGTCGGCGCATCGGGGTCGTAGCAGGTCACCGCGAAGCTCTTCGTGCCCTCCGGGAAACCGGACCAGCTCAACTGCGGGGAGCGGTTCGACCCGCCGGCGTACTCGGCGTACTGCTCGGCGGGGAGCGGCTCGCCGTCCTGGATGTCGGTGCTCGTAAGGGTGAAGCCCGGCACCTCCCGCATCCCCGCGTAGGGGTCGATCGGGCCGTGACTCGGATTGTGCTGCATGGGTGCTCTCCTCGGTCTCTGCGACGACGACGTGCGCCGATCCGGTCCCGCGTCGTCGGCCCACGACGACCGTCGCTGCAAGCGAACCCTCACCGAGTCGGGACCCTCGGATCCTCAGCTTAGAGCTCCGGGATCGGCGAATCCAGGGGGAGCCTCGCCCGTCCTCGATATACTTGGAATCCGAAACCGGCGCGCACGCGCCCCGAGGGAAGCGGGGTGACCCATGGCAGTGACGACAGGATCCGAGCGAGCGCGCACGACCCTCGCCTACCTGCGCCGGAAGATCACGATGGGCGAGTGGCCCGTCGGGAGCCGGATCCCGATCGAGCCGGAACTCGCCGAGCAGACGGGCGTCGGGCGCTCCACGGTGCGCGAGGCCGTTCGCTCGCTCGCGAGCATCGGCATGCTCGAGACCCTGCCCGGCCGCGGGACCTTCGTCCGCTCGGCCGCACCGACGAGCACCCTGCTGAACGAGTTCCTCAGCGACTTCACCCTCGAGGAGATCCTCAGCTACCGTCGCGCGCTCGAGGTCGAGGCGGCGCAGCAGGCCGCCATGCACCGCACCGAGGAAGACGTCGCCGCGCTCGAGAAGGCCGCGAGCGAGGAGGTCGGCTGCACCCGCTGCCCCGTTCTCGGTTTCGCGGGCGGGGAGGACTCGGCCTTCGACAGCAAGTTCCACCGCCTCATCTTCGACGCGGCGAAGAACCGCCTGCTCGCCGCGCTCTACGCCGGCACCAACGATCGCCTGCGGACACCCGAGCACCGGGGTCGGCTCGCCAACGTCGCGACCGGCACCGAGATGGAGCGGGATCACGCCCGCGTGCTCGACGCGATCCGGCGTCGCGATTTCATCGACGCCGTGCACGCGATGGTGAATCACGTCGACCACGACGTCGTCATCGTCAACGACCAGTACGAGGTCGTCCCGCCGCTCACGCGCACCCCGGAGCAGCAGCAGCGCATCGACAACGCTCGCGAGGCCGACGAGCACCGGATCGATCAGGCGCGCGAGGCGCAGGAGAAGGCCCGCCTCTGAGCACTCGGCGCCTCGGCTTCACCGCTCCCTTCGGCCCCGATAGCATGCACTCATGTGCCTCAGCGACACCCCGCACCGCGGCGATGCGCCCCTGGTCCGGACCCCGTCCGGCCGCGTGCGCGGCCAGTGGGTGACGGCGCCCGCGTCGTCGCCGTCGGCGGGACAGCACCCGCAGACGCCCGCAGAGCTCGCCGTCTTCCGCGGGATCCCCTACGCCGAACCCCCGGTCGGCCCGCTGCGCTTCGCCCCGCCGGTGCCGCGCTCCCCGTGGGAGGGAGTACTCGATGCGACCGACTTCGGACCGACCCCGCTGCGCGGAGACGCGGGAATGACGCTCATCCCGGAGCGTTCCGTCCCGGGTGACGACACCCTCAGCGTGAACGTCTGGACCCCGAGCCTCGATCCGGCCTCCCGCGTGCCGGTCGTGGTCTGGATCCACGGCGGCGGTTTCATCTCGGGATCGCCGGTGAGCCCCTGGTACGACGGGAGCGCCTTCGCGCGCGACGGCGTGGTGCTGGTCACCCTCTCCTACCGGCTGGGCTTCACGGGCTTCGGCTGGATCGAGGGGACGACGCCGAACCGGGGAGTGCTCGATTGGATCTGCGCGCTCGAGTGGGTGCATCGGCACATCGCGGCCTTCGGCGGGGACCCCGATCGCGTCACGATCGCGGGTCAGTCCGCGGGCGGCAGCGCCGTGCTCACGCTGCTCGGCGCGCCGGGCGCCGCCGGGCTGTTCAGTGCGGCCTACGCGATGTCGGCGGCGATCGCCGACCCCTCGGCGGAGGCCGCGCGGGCTCGGGCGCAGCGGCTGGCCCGGCTCGCGGGTGTCGCACCGGACCTCGCGGGGTTCTCCGAGGTCCCCGAGGCGCGCCTCCTCCAGCTGCAGCCGAAGGCGACCTCACCCGCGCCGCCGCACCTGCTGCACGAGCTGCACGGTCTGCTGCGCGACGGGCTGATGATCGGGCCGGTCGCGGACGGGTCGATCGTTCCGGGAGACGCGGCGACCGGGGCCGCGTGCGGGACGAGCTCCGCGGTCCCGCTCGTGCTCGGGACCGCGGACCAGGAGCTCGCTGGCCTGTTCAGCGGAGGCGGTCTCCTCGACCGCGCCCCGCGGCGCGCACTGCTGCGCGCGCTCGGAGCGACGGGCGAGGGGGCTCGCCGGTGGCTCGCCGACCCCTCGGCCGCGACGGACTCGGGAACGGCGGCGATGCTCGGCCGGTACGCGACCGACGCGATCTTCCGTTCGTGGGTGCCCCGCATCGCGGCGGCGCGATCCGCCGAGGCGGCGGCGGGGCCGACGTGGAGCTATCGCTTCTCGTGGCACGCGGACGCACCTCCCTACGCCGGGCACTGCATCGACGTGCCCTTCGTGTTCGACCGGCTCGACGCGCCGGGCGTGAACCGGGTCGCGGGCGAGCACCCGCCGCAGGCTCTCGCGGACGCCGTCCACGGAGGGCTCGTGCGCCTCGCCGAAACCGGGGATCCCGGATGGACGGCCGACGAGGGCGCCGGACCCAGCAGGATCTTCGACACCCCCGTCGATGAGCGGCGAGACGCCTACTCATCGGCGCGCGCGCTGCTCGGCGCGGTAGCGCCCCTCGTCGCGCGGCGGCCCTAGCCGCGGAGCTCCCGCTCGACGTACAGGGCGAGCGCGTCGCGCACGAAGGCCGCACCCTCGGCGCCGCCGTAGTTGGCGCCGAAGCGCTCGTCCGCGACGTACATCTCACCGAGGCCGAGCACATACCCCGCGAGGTCTCCCTCCGGAGTGCTCGCGGGCGTCCCGGGCACACCCCGGAGCCACTCGACGTGCCGGCGCGCGAGATCCTGAGCGGCGGGCGATGCCGGATCCTCGCCCCGCTCGGCGGCCGCCGTCCAGTCCGCGGACAGCCGCGCCACTCGGGCCTGCCACTCGGCCTGCTCCTCCGCGCTCATGCCCCGCCACCAGCGGTCGCTCCGGGCGTAGGCGTCGGCGCCCCAGCGCTGTTCGACCTCCTCGCGGTACTGCGTGTGGTCGAAACCCTCGAACATGTTCTTCGACATGAGATCCTCTCCTTCCGATTCGCGTGTCGCATCATCGGTGTCCGTGCTCGCGCGCCGGAGCGCGGCGATCGTGCGCTCGATCGAGCCGATCTGAGCCTCGATCCGGCCGTGCTCCTGCCGCAGCAGCTCCAGGTGGGAGCCGAGGATCCGCGCCTCGGCCGCGGCGGGGTGCTCCCCCGTCGCCGCCTGCGCGTCCTGCGCGGCGAGCACCTGCCCGATCGCGTCGAGACCGAGACCGAGCTCGCGCAGCAGCAGCACTCGCTGCAGACGCACGAGCGACCGGTCGTCGTAGTAGCGGTAGCCGTTGTGGCCGATCCGGCTCGGCGAC
>JAPSIU010000224.1 GCA_031178565.1 Leucobacter sp.
TCGACGACGGCGCGGGTATCACGGTATCCCATGGTGGATCCGAGCCCGCGTGTCCGGGAGCCCCGCTCGATCGTCTAGGGGAGCTCCCGCTCGATCAGGTCCTGGAGGGCGTCCGCGATCCGCCGGGGGTCGTCGACCCGAACGCTCGTCGGCGCGAAGCGCTCCACGATCTCGTCGCTCCCGATCCCGATCCCGTAGACCCGCACACCCGCGGCGTGCAGGCGGCGGAGCGCCATCTCGGCGGCGACCGGATCGTTCGAACCGCCGTCGCCGACCAGGATCACGATGCGACGCCGCTCCACTCCGTCGCCGACGGACGGGATCCCCGCGCCGGCTCGATCGGCGGGGACACCCCCGCCGGCTTCCACGGGCGGGAAACCCGGACCGGAAGGGGTTTCCGGGTGGCGCAGGCCGAGCTGCTCCGCTGCGGCTCGCAGCGCGCCTCCGTCGTTCGTCGAACCCCTGGGCGAACGGATCTCGGTGTGCATCCGCTTCCGCACGCCGTCATCGAGACCGCGCGAGAGCGGTTTGACCGTGTCGACTTCGGCGTCGAAGACGATGAGGGCGGTTCGGATGTCGAGATCGAGCGGGATGCGCGAGGCGGCCTCCGCGTGGGAGGCATCGCGCTCCGCCCCGGCGAGCGCCTCGAGCATCACGAGCGCCGCGTCTGCCGCCGCGTCCGCCGCGGGCCCCTGCATCGACGCGGAGCGGTCGACCAGCAGCACGTAGTCCGTGCTCCCCGCCCGCCGCGTGCGACGGGGGCGGGCTTCTCTCCGAAGGAACGCGCTGGGGCGGGGCGATCCGGCGCGCACCTCCGCGAGCGCCCGAGCGAGCGATTCCCGATCGAGCGATTCGCCCTCCGGGACCGCACGACGGCCGGGCGCGGGGCGGTGCGCGACACGCTCGGCGATCACTCTCGCCCAGACCTCGCGCATCCGTTCGATCGGTTCGCCGAGGGCTGCGACCCGGGCGCGATAATCCGCGATTCCGGAGGCCGTCGCCCCGGATCCGGGCGCGCTCCCCCCTGTGCGCTCTCCGCGCCCCGCAGCCCGCTCGGGACGCCGAGCCCCGGCGAGTTCGATCAGGGCCTCGATGAGGGCGCCTTCCGTGGGCATGGGAGTGGGCAGGATCGTCCGCACGAATCCGGCCTGCTCCGCGGCGAACAGGTCGGCTCCCTCGGGGGCCTCGTGCCCGTCGCCGGGTCGCGCGCGATCCTCGGAGGGCGGAACGGCCTCGGCTTCGCGATCCGGGTCCCCGTCGGCCTCCTCGGCGTTCTCTCCGCCGCTGCCCGAGGGAGCGAGGTCGCCCGCGTCCGTGCCGGCCTCGTGATCCTCCGCCCCTGGCCTCCCATGCGCGTCGCCCCCGAGCCCGCGCTCGGAGACGTCGAGTACGAGCAGGCGTTCGTAGGGTGGCAGGAGGAGGGCGAGGGCTCGTTCGAAGCGCTGCAGGGCGTCTCGGGAATGATCCGGGGCGAGGACGCGCCTCAGCGGATCCACGCGCTCGCCCCCGAGCGCGACGAGGCGCTCCCACTCCTTCAGCACCTCGGGATCGGCACCGCGTCCGGTGGAGCTCGGAGATTCGACTGGCGCGAGGGTCCCCCCCCGGAGTGTGCGGGAGTCGTCGATGAGTGTGCGGGAGTCGCCGGCGAGCGTGCGGGAGTCGCCGATGAGTCCGCCGCGAAGCAGGAGGACGACCCACTGCAGGTGCCGCGGCTGCTCTTCGAGGCGTTCGGGGAGCAGCCGCTGCGCGGCGGCGACGAGATCGCCCCGCAGGCCGGGCAACGCGGCGAGAAGCTCCGCGGCCGCCTGCAGGCGCCTCACCGCGCCGAGGAGCGGGACGAGCTCGGGCCGATGCGCGGCGATCGATCGATGGCGTCTCGTCCGCTCGGGGGCAGTGCGCTCGGCGCGTACGGATTCCCAGAGCTGCAGGAGCGCGAGTGCCACCGCCTCGGCATCGGGATGGCCTCGAGAGGTATAGAAGCCGAGCCCGACACGAAGGCCCGATTCAGTCAGCTCCCAGGCATCGTCGTCGGTGACGATCACCGTGAATCCGAGCAGCGACGCCGCAACCTGAAGCCGCGCGGCCAGCTCGGGGGCGCCTGCGCTCCGCCGGCCGGCCTGCTGCTGCTCGATCCCTTGGTGCTGCTCGCTGATTTGGCGCTGCTCGCTGGCTTGGCGCTGCCGGCCCGCCCGATGCGGAGCGCTCCCCTCCGAACTCTCGACCATCTCCTCACACTATCCGGGCACCGGTCGCGACGTGCGGGATCGTCACCCGACCGTTCCTACCGGCCGTCACCGGTCTGTTCCTGCTCTCCCGTCCCCCAGCCGTTCTTGCAAGCCCGCGCCCCGTCCGCTCCCGCCACCCCGTCACCTGTCCGTTCCTGACACCGTCACCCGTCCGTTTTGTAGAGTCCTCAACAAAACTCCGCTCGAAATCTTGGATCGAGCGCACCCCGTAGGAGCCCGTGAATGTCAGTGGTCGGAGATTGACTGTACCCATGGAACCCCGAACCGACCTCCGACCCGCAGCCGTCGCCGCTCTCGACTCGATCCTGAGCGGCCTCGAGCTTCTGGAACGACGGGCGCGGGCCATCGAGGCGAACCGTCTCGAGCTCCTCACCGGCATCCTCGGTCTCGTACAGCATCCGAACCGCTCGTCTTCGTTGGCGCGAAGCAGCGAACTCGCTCATCGCGCGGTCCGCGCCGAGATCGGTGTCGCGCTCGGGCTGAGCGAGTACGCGGTCGATGCGCAGCTCGCTCTCGCGTTCTCCCTCACGCATCACTACGAGCAGGCCCACCTCGTACTGGAGTCCGGTGACATCTCCCTCGCACACGCCCGCGTGATCGTGGACGCCGGAACCGTGATCGGTGCGGGAGACGAGTCCCACGTCCGTCAGCGGCGCGCCGCGTACGAGAGCGCGGTGCTGGAGCACGCCGTGCGGGAGAACCCGGCCAGACTCCGTCCGATCGCAAGGCGGCTGGCGGAGCACTATGCGGAACAACCCATCGACGAACGCCACTCCGAGGCTGTCAAGCTCCGCCGCGTGACCGTGACCGACCACGAGGACGGCATGGCCGATCTGACCGCGCATCTCCCGGCCGTCGAGGCGCACGCGATCTACGATCGCCTCACCCGGATGGGGCGACGCGTGAAGCTTGCCGGCCGCGTTTGCGAAGCCGAACGCGCCGCTCATGCCGAGAGCATCACCGCGGTCGACGCAAAAACCGCATCCGATGCGCCCGACCCGGCCGAGATGCGCGATGCACGCGGGATCGACGCGATCCGCACCGATGTCTTCTCCGACCTTCTTCTCGCTGGCGAGGGCACGATGCTCGCGGGGACGGGACTCGAGGCGATCCGCGGCCGGGTGCAGGTGACGGTTCCGATCGATGAACTCCTCCGGGCACGGAAGGAACCGCCTACCTCCTCCCCCTCCGCGTACCCACCCGCGTCCTCATCCTCATCACCGTCGTTCCTCACCGCGCACGGCCCGATCCCGGCTGAGAGCGCCCGGATCCTCGCCGGAACCGCCTTCCACTGGGACGCCGTCGTCGCGCGGGCGGAGACCGGAGACGTGCTCGCGGTCGACACGTACCGACCCACAGAGGCCATGCGCAGACACCTCTGCGCTCGCGACATCCACTGCCGCTTCCCCGGCTGCCGCGCTCCGCTGTCCCGCTGCGACCTCGACCACACCGTGGACGCCGCGTTCGGCGGCGCGACCGCGATCGATAATCTGTCCGCCCTCTGTCGCGGACACCACACCCTCAAACATCACACCGGCTGGGGAGTCGAACAGCGCGGGAACGGGGTACTCGAGTGGAGAAGCCCCGCAGGCCGGACATATACCGACCGACCGCCGAGTCGCGTCCACTTCCGGGCCGTCGCCGACACGGAGCCGCCCGGGTCCTGCGGGTCGCGCCGGCGAAGTTCTCCGGTACGAGAACCGGTGCCGACGCCCACTGCGCCTCTCGACGATGGCGCCCATCCTTTCTGAAACCAGGGCACCCGCATGCTCTGAGCGCATGGCGCGGCGACCGCGCGGAGTGGAGGCTCGGAACCGCTTGCACAATCGGCTCGAAACCGGCCGCATGCTCCGCTTGAGACGCCGCACGCGCGACTCGCCGTGCGTGGTAGCGTGACGACATGCTGCCCAGCGACGCCGATCCCGTCCTCGTCGAGGCTCAGGAACTCGCGTACGAGGCCCGCCGCGTGCGCGAGGCCATCCTCGCCGATCAGCGCTCGATCGCCGATGGGGGACGCCCGCTCGCCCACACGGAACATGCCCCCGCCGGCGCGGTGAGCCCGCCCGACACTGATGAGATGCTCGCCCTCCGCGCTCGGCTCGCGGGATCCGCGGTCGAACTGGAAGTGCTCGCGCTCGAGGCGCCCGCACCTCTCCGGCCAGGCATCCGCGACCTCGCGCGCCTCCGAGAGCGGCTCGAGCGCCTGCTCGCGGACCCGGCGCTCCGCAGGCTCATCGAGGAGGCTCTCGACGAGCGGGCGGCGCTGCTCAGGATCGTGGCCCACGCGCGCCGATCCGATGCCGAGCAGGCCGAGATTCTGGACGAGGCAGACGCGATCGTCCGGCGGGCCGTCTCGAGCGGTCGTTCCCTGACTCGCGGCGAGTCCGCGCGAGTACAGGAGCTCCGTGCTGGAACCACGAACGCCTCGGGCCGAGCCGGGCACGGAACCGCGGCTGCGGCACGCCGGGAGTGGGAGGACGCGATCACCACGGCGGCGATCCGCGACGGCGTGCTCGACTCGCTGGGAGCGCTGCGTCTGCGCGAGGCGCGCGAACAGCTGCGGGCCGGTCTGCTGATGACCGACCAGATGCGCCGCATCATCTCGGAATCGCTTCCGGCGCTCCTGCGCGGCGATCCCGTGCTGCTGCTCGGCGAGACCGGCGGAGCGAAGACCGCACTCGCCGAGCATCTCTCCCGCCGGGGCGCCCGCCGCGAGCCCGAACTCGTCTCCGGCTACGGCGACATCACGAGCGCTCAGGTGATCGGCGCCCACGAGCTCCGAGCCGAGGGCGGCGCGACGGTGAGCGTGTTCGTCCCCGGCCCGCTGCTCCGTGCCATGACCGAGGGC
>JAPSIU010000225.1 GCA_031178565.1 Leucobacter sp.
GAGGATCTCCTCGAGAACGCCTGCAACCGGGGACGGGATCTCGGTGTCGACCTTGTCGGTGGACACCTCGAGCAGCGGCTCGTCGACCTCGACGGTGTCGCCGACGCTCTTCAGCCAGCGAGTCACCGTTCCCTCGGTAACGCTCTCACCCAGCGCGGGGAGGACTACCGATTCACTCATCGTGTTTCTCCGTTCGTTCTTCAGTCTGTGCGCAGCGATCAGATCGCGTGCAGCGGCTTGCCGGCGAGCTTGAGCATGGTTTCGCCGATGGTCTCGTTCTGCGTCGGGTGACCGTGGATGAAGGGGGCCACGTCCTCGGGGTACGCCTCCCAGTTCACGATCAGCTGCGCCTCGCCGACCAGCTCGCCCACGCGAGCGCCGATCATGTGCACGCCGACGACGGGGCCGTCGTTCACCCGGACGGCCTTGACCGTTCCCGCGGTGCCGAGGATCGAGCTCTTCGCGTTGCCCGCGAGGTTGTACTCGTAGCTGCTCACCTTGTCGGCGCCGTACTGCTCCTTGGCCTTGGCCTCGGTGAGGCCGACCGATGCGATCTCGGGGTCGCAGTAGGTGATCTTGGGAACGTTGACGTCCTCCACGACGACTGGATTCAGGCCGGCGATCTCCTCGGCCACGAAGATGCCCTGCTGGTACCCGCGGTGCGCGAGCTGCAGGCCCGGGACGATGTCGCCGATGGCGTAGACGCCGGGAACGTTGGTCGCGAGCCGCTCATTCGTCAGCACGAAACCGCGATCCATCTCGATCCCGACCTCCTCGTAGCCGAGTCCCTGCGTGGAGGGCCCTCGTCCGACCGCGACGAGGAGGTAGTCGGCGGTCACGGTGGCGCCGTCCTCGAGCGTCACGGTGACCCCGCTGCCGTCCTGCTCGACCGACTTGAAGCGCACGCCCAGCTTGAAGTCGATGCCGCGCTTGCGGAACGCCCGCTCCAGCTGCTTCGAGACCGACTCCTCCTCGTTGGGCACGAGGTGCGGCAGCGCCTCGATGATGGTGACCTCGGCTCCGAAGGAACGCCACACGCTGGCGAACTCGACGCCGATCACACCCCCGCCGAGCACCGCGACGCGGCTCGGCAGCTCCGTGAGTTCGAGGGCCTGCTCGCTCGTGATCACGCGCCCGCCGATCTCCAGACCGGGGAGCGAGCGCGAGTAGGAGCCGGTTGCGAGCACGACGTGCTTGCCGATGATCCGATCCGATCCGACCTGCACCGTGTCGGCGGCGACGAGACGTCCCTCGCCCTCGACGACGGTGATGCCGTTCGCCTTCAGCAGACCCTGGAGACCCTTGTATTTGCCGGCGACGAGGTTCTCGCGATAGCGGTTGACCCCCTCGATGTCGATCCCCGCGACGCTCGAGCGCACACCGTAGACCTCTCCATCTCGTGCCACATCGGCGACCTCCGCGGCGTGCAGCAGCGCCTTCGTCGGCACGCAGCCGCGGTGGAGGCAGGTTCCGCCGAGTTTGTCCTTCTCGATGACGGCTGCGCTGAGTCCCAGCTGCGTCGCGCGAATCGCCGCCGCGTAGCCGGCGCTCCCGCCACCCAGGACGACGATGTCAAAGTGCTGATCGGCCAAGTGGGGTCTCCCTCGGTTTGTTCGCATTCACTAGTGGCGGTCCCGTTTTGGTTCGGTGGAACACACTGATAGCTAGCCTACACCTGTGAACGGCCCGGGGATCGAGACCGCCGGGGTTCGCTGAGGGCGTGACCGATTCGGCCTGCTCCGACCTCCGGATTCATAGACTAGAAGTGTGACCGAATCGATTTTCTCGGCCGAGTACGCCGATCGCCGGGCGCGGGTTCCCAAGGGGATCCCGCTCGTCGTCGCGATGCAAGGGCTGAGCGACGCCGGAGGGGCGGTGTCGCAGCTCGAGGAGCACCTGTGGAAGCACTATCAGCCGGAGGAGCTGGTGCGCTTCAACGCCGACCTGCTGCTCGACTACCGCGCCCGGCGGCCCGTGATCACCTTCGACGAGGATCACCTCGTCGACTACTCTCCCGAGGAGCTCCTCCTCACCCTCCTGCACGACGAGCTCGGCGCACCCTTCCTCCTGCTGAGCGGATACGAGCCGGACTTCCGCTGGGACCAGTTCATCGACACCGTCCTCCTGCTCGTGCACGAGTTCGAGGTGTCGATCACCGTGTGGAGCCACGCCATTCCGATGCCGGTTCCGCACACACGACCGCTGACGACGACGGTGAGCGGATCGCGCGACGACCTCATCGAGACGCGATCGGCCTGGCGGCCCACCACGCGGCTGTCCGCCTCGGCGGCGCACGTCCTCGAGTACCGGCTGCACAGCCTGGGGGAGGAGGTCGTCGGCTTCGCCCTGCTGATCCCGCACTACCTCTCCAACACCGAGTACCCGGAGGCGCTCATCGCCGCTCTGGACGGCATCATGGCCGCGACGGGACTGATCCTCTCGACGGATTCCGTGCGCGAGACGTCGCGCCTCTTCCAGGCGAAGGTGGATGCGCAGATCGCCGAGAACGAAGAGTCCCTCGAGATGGTGCGCACCCTCGAGCAGCGCTACGACGCCTACATGGAGGATCAGGGGACGCGGTCTCCGCTGATCGGAGAAGACGGGACGATCCCGACCGCCGAGCAGATCGCGAGCGAACTCGAGCGCTTCCTCGCCGAACGGCAGCAGGGGAGTGCGGGCGACGGCGAACCGGGCGACGCACCGAAGTGAGGCGTGGTCGGAGGCGCCCGCGCTCCGTGCAATAATGAAAGGCCTAGCCCATTCAATCCGGTCGATCTCCCGCTCGCGGGAATAAACCGGGCTTGACATGGGTTTTCATGCTGTGAGCACTCGTCGGCCGAGCGCCGGCATCACAGGCGGGAACCCGAAACAGAGAGGCGGCTGCGTGGCAACTGCATCCACCACCAGAACTCGCGCGACTTCCGCGAAGGCCGAGGAGGCGTCCGCCGAGGCGACGGACGCCGCTGAGGCGGCGGAAGGCGCACCCAAGAAGGCTGCGCCGAAGAAGACAGCGGCGAAGAAGCCGGCGACCAAGGCGGCCCCGAAGAAGACCACCGCGAGGAAGAAGCGGGCCGCGGCAGAGCCGGAGGACGCCGAGATCGACGCGGCCGATGCCGAGGAGGAGACGACCGAGCCCGCCGAGGAGAAGAAGGCGTCGGCCGCCGATGAGCCGCTTCCGACCGGCGCGATCGTGCTGAAGGCCTCCGACGAGGAGGACGTTCCCACCGTCACGACCGCCATCCCCGGGGCGACGGCGGATCCGGTGAAGGACTACCTCAAGCAGATCGGCAAGGTCGCCCTGCTCAACGCGGCCGAGGAGGTCGAGCTCGCGATGCGGATCGAGGCCGGTCTCTTCGCCGAGGAGAAGCTCGCGACCGAGAAGGATCTGCCCAAGAAGCTCGAGCGCGAGCTGAAGTGGGTGGCGCGCGACGGCCAGCGGGCGAAGAGCCACCTGCTCGGCGCGAACCTGCGTCTCGTGGTGTCGCTCGCCAAGCGGTACACCGGTCGAGGCATGCAGTTCCTGGATCTGATCCAGGAGGGCAACCTGGGTCTCATCCGCGCCGTCGAGAAGTTCGACTACACCAAGGGATTCAAGTTCTCGACCTACGCGACGTGGTGGATCCGCCAGGCGATCACCCGCGCGATGGCCGATCAGGCTCGCACCATCCGCATCCCCGTGCACATGGTCGAGGTCATCAACAAGCTCGCCCGTGTGCAGCGCCAGATGCTGCAGGATCTGGGGCGCGAGCCCACTCCCGAGGAGCTGAGCCGCGAGCTCGACATGACCCCCGAGAAGGTCATCGAGGTGCAGAAGTACGGCCGCGAGCCGATCTCCCTGCACACTCCGCTCGGCGAGGACGGCGACAGCGAGTTCGGCGACCTCATCGAGGACACCGAAGCCGTGGTCCCTGCCGACGCCGTGGGCTTCACGATGCTGCAGCAGCAGCTCGAGCAGCTGCTCGACTCCCTCTCGGAGCGCGAGGCCGGTGTGATCCGGATGCGCTTCGGCCTGGGCGACGGCATGCCGAAGACCCTCGATCAGATCGGCGACACGTTCGGCGTGACCCGCGAGCGGATCCGCCAGATCGAGTCGAAGACGATGGCGAAGCTGCGCCACCCCTCGCGTTCGCAGCAGCTGCGCGACTACCTGGAATAGGTCGCGCACGGCCGTCCCGCGCGCGGCTGCGGGATCGACGAGTACAGCCCCGGGGCCGAAGCCCCGGGGCTGTACTCGTCGTCTTGACGCGGATCCAGCGATTCGCCGCGCTCGCGCGGCGCGACGCCTACGCGTTCAGCTTGTGGCTCTCGTCGTGCCAGGCGTCGGCCAGCGGCCGAAGCTTGGGCTCGTGCTTGTGCGCGTGGTGCGCGCAGAAGAGGAGCTCGCTGCCGTTCAGCAGGACACGGACGTATGCCTGGGCCCCGCAGCTGTCGCAGCGATCGAGCGCGCTGAGCGGGCGATCCGCCGCCTCGACCTCGTCGGTGCGTTCCTGTTCGAGCGTAGTCATGGCAACCTCCCGTTCGTCCTTCGGTCGCTTCCATCCAAGCACGTCCACCCGGGGAAACCGCGTGACGGGCGGCCAGGTTCGCTGTCCGCGTACCGCGCCGGCTCGGGTTCCGCACTCGCCGGGGCAGCGGCCCGGCGATGTCGGCGGCCTCCCCTACAGTGGATGAGTCATCTACCAGAGGAGATCCCCGGAGTGGTATCGCAACGCGCATCGTCCCGAAAGGCAGCGACCCAGGCGACGGAGTCCAGCTACTCGGCACGCCATCTCACCGTACTCGAGGGCCTCGAGGCCGTTCGCAAGCGGCCCGGGATGTACATCGGCACGACCGACTCGCGCGGGCTTATGCACTGCCTGTGGGAGATCATCGACAACTCGGTCGACGAGGCCCTGGCCGGGCACGGCAGCGAGATCGACATCACGCTGCACGCCGACGGAAGCGTGACGGTCTCGGACACCGGCCGCGGCGTTCCGGTCGACATCGAGCCGAAGAGCGGCCTCTCCGGCGTGGAGCTCGTCTTCACCAAACTGCACGCGGGAGGCAAGTTCGGCGGGAGCGGTTACGCCTCGTCGGGCGGCCTCCACGGCGTCG
>JAPSIU010000226.1 GCA_031178565.1 Leucobacter sp.
GCCACCTGGACCGCTTCATCCGGACGGCGCTCGCGGCCTGGCCCTCGGACTCCGACCCGCGCTCCCGGCCGACCGAGAGGATCCGGGAGTTCCTGTCGAGCGCGCTGCCCGAGATCGCCGCGCACGGGGAGGGATTCCCCCGCCTGGAGCTCTGGAACGCACCGGATCGCGTCGGCGAACTGCGCCTCTCCCTCAGACCGCTCCCCGAGTTGCGCGAGACCATCGAGCTCCGGACGGCGGGACCGATCGAACTGCGGCACCCGGAGCGGAAGGGCCCGAACATGCCGCTGCTTGCGAGCCTGAACCGAGAGCTCGGCGCGGAGGCGGTGCTCACCGACAGGACGGGCTCCGTGGTCGAGGGGGCGACCACGAGCCTCATCTGGTGGGATCGAGCCGCGGCGCGCGGATGGATCGTGGACGGTGACCGCCGAGTGGCCTCGGTCACGGAATCGCTCATTCTGGCGAGTGCGCGGGAAGGCGGTCGGTACGAGATCCGCGAGGCCCGCATCGCGGCCGGCGCGCTCCCCGGGCACGAGGTCTGGGCGGTCAACGCCCTGCACGGGATCCGCCCCGTCACGCGGCTCGACGGCACCCCGCTGGCGCCGCCGGACTCCGAGCGCCTCGGGTGGTTCCGCGACGCCCTCGACCGCACCTGGCAGCCGGTGACGGGCTAGGCGCCTGCCTGCGGCCGCAGCTCGAGCCGAGAGGCCTCGACCCCGGCGGGAACGTCCGTGTGCGTGATGAGGATCACCGCGCGGTCCTCGGGTACGGCGCCGAGAAGGTCCTGCAGCAGCCGGTCGGCGAGTTCGCGATCGACCCCCGCGGTCGGCTCGTCGAGGACGATGACCGGGAAGTCCGCGAGAAGCGCTCGCGCGAGCGCGATCCGCTGCGCCTGCCCTCCTGAGACGAGCGCGCCGTGCTCGCCCACGGAGGCATCGAGGCCTCCGCGATCCCGGCACCACTCGCCGAGCCCGACCCGGTCGAGCGCGGCCATGAGCGTCTGGTCGTCCGCGGTGTCGCGCGCGAACCTCAGGTTCTGCCTCAGGTCGGCGTCGAAGAGGTGCGGAGTCTGCTCGCACAGGCCGACGACCCGCCGCACATCGGCGCCGCGCAGGCCGGACGCCTCGACGCCGCGCAGCCGGTACGATCCCGTGTACTCGAGGAAACGCACGAGCGCGAGTGCGAGTGTGCTCTTGCCCGCGCCGCTCTCACCCGTGACGACCATCGTCTCGCCGGCGTGCAGGGTGAACGAGACCCCCGATACGGCGTTCCGGGGCGCCCCCGGATGCCGCGCTGAGAGGTCTCGCACCTCGACGAGCGGGACGGATGCGCCCCCGTCATCGCGCGGATCGCCCCCGTCGCCGGCGGTGATCCCGGCGGGGATCCCGGCAGGACCTTCGACCGGGATCTCGACGGGCAGCGGCGTCTCCGTCAGGGAGGCCACCCGCTCGGCGCTCGCGCGGACCGTCCGACTCGCCGCTGCGGCTGCGGGAACCTGCGCGAACACCTCGAAGATCGCCGCGGGAACCACGACGACCGCTGCGAACAGCCCCGGCGAGAGCGTCGATCCGAGTACCGGGAGCAGGGCCCACAGCGCGAGGAGCGATGCGAGCCCCGAGCCGAGCGCGAGCAGAGCGGCCGTGAGCCCGGCCGAGCGAGTGCGCCGCAGCTGGAGACGGGCGAGGCGCTGCTCCGCGGCCTCGATCCGCTCCCGCTGCCGCCCGATCGCGCCGAACGCGGCGAGCACCTCGGCCGAGGCGAAACGCTCGAGCAGCGCGTCGACGAGCGCGGCCCTCGCCTCGCTCAGCTCGCGATCGCTCGCCCCCGAGACACGGCTCCCGAGCTGCACCGCGAGCGCTCCGAAGATCCCGAGCATCGCGGCCAGGATCAGCGCCGCGAGCGGCGCGACGAGCGCGACGAGCAGCACGCCGAGCCCCACGACGATCCCGCTCACCAGGAGCGGCTGCCGCACCCGGAGCGGTTCGTCCTGCAGCCGGTCGACGTCGTCGACGAAGGCGGCGAGCACCTCGCCGCGGCGGTGCGACTCGATCGCACCGGGCACCCGGGGCACGAGCGCGTCGAAGGTCGCGGAGCGCAGCTCGGCGAGCTGCGCCAGCGCGGCGTCGTGGCTGAAGAGCCGCTCGGTGTAGCGGAAGGCGGCGCGGCCGAGCGCGAACGCGCGGACGCCGACGATCGCGAAGGTGAGGTGCAGGATCGGCGGCTGCTCCCCCGCCCTGACGATGAGCCACATGCTCAGGGCGAGCAGCCCGACGGCGGAGGCGTCGGCGAGCACGCCGAAGAGGACACCGGGGACCCGACGGCGCAGCGGCGGCACGGCACGATGCAGTACGGCGCGATGCAGCAGGTCGCGGTGCAGCGCAGCATCGCGCGCCGAGGGATCGCGCACCCTCCCGCTCAGTATCGGGATCACGCTGTCGCCCCCGCGCTCGCCGGCGACAGCGGCTCCGCTCCGGCCCGCCCCGCCTCGTCCCCCGTCGCTCCGCCCCGAGGCGCTTCGATCCGCACGACCCGGTCCGCGGCGCCGAGCACGGCCCGTCGATGACTCGCGATCAGCACCGCGCGCCCCGCCCGGGCCTCGTCGCGCAGAGCGGCGCAGATCCGCGCCTCGCTCCCGGCGTCGAGCGCCGACGTCGGCTCGTCGAGCAGCAGAGCGGGAGCGTCGAACCTCCACGCCCGGTAGAGGCAGCGCGCGATCGCAACTCGCTGCGCCTGCCCGGGCTCGAGCCGGACCGGGCAGGGCAGCGGCATCCAGCGCGCGCCGCACGAGAGCCGCATCGGGCGCCGCGTCGCCGAGCGACACGTTCTCGGCGACGCTCCCCTGCAGCAGCCCCGGGCGCTGTCCCGTCCAGGAGAGGCGCTCGGGCGCCTCGACCCGTCCCGCATCGGGTTCGACGAACCCGAGCAGGACCGCCATGAGCGTCGATTTTCCGACTCCCGAAGGCCCGGCGAGGGCGACGACCTCACCGGGCTCGGCACGGAGCGAGACCGGGCCGACCACGGGGCGACCGCCTCGGGAGACTGTCACCCGCTCGAGCACGACCCGGTGCGCGCTCCGATCCCGGTGCGCGCCCTCGCTCGAGCAGAACGTCCCGCCTCCGGCCCCGTCTCCGTCTCCGGCTCCGGCTCCGGCTCCGGCTCCGGCTCCGGCCTCGATGATCTCGAACACGTCCGCGGAGGCCGCGAGCCCCTCCGTGGAGGCGTGGAACGCCACTCCGACCTGGCGGATCGGGACGAACACCTCGGGCAGGACCAGAAGCACGAAGAGCCCGAGCGCGAGCGGGAACTCGCCGTTCACGAGCCGGGTGCCGACCGTGACGGCCACCAGGGCGATCGAGAAGGTGCCCGCCAGGTCGAGCACGAAACCCGAGAGGAAGGTCACCCGCAGCACCCGCATGGTGCGCGAGCGGTACTCCTCGGTCTCCCGAGCGATACGCGCCGTCTGTCGCGCCTCGCGTCCGAAGATCCGGAGCGTCGCGAGCCCCGACACGACGTCGAGGAACGACTCGGAGAGCCGCCGGAGCTGCCGCCACTGCCGGTCCTGAACGCTCTGCGTCGCGAGTCCGATGAGGATCATGAAGATCGGAATCACCGGGAAGACGACAATCACGGTCGCGCCGCTCAGCGGGTCCGCGAGCAGCACGGCGACGACCAGCAGCGGGGTCGCGACGACGGCCAGGATCAACTGCGGCAGGTAGCCCGAGAAGTAGCCGTCGAGGGCGTCCAGGCCGCGCCCGAGCACCGTGGCGAGCCCGGCGTCGGACTCCCCGCCCGCGCGCACGGGCGGTCCGGCGTCGAGGGCGTCGAGCGCCGCCGCGCGGAGCTGCGCCTTCACCCGCACCGCCCCGCGCGCCGCGAAGGCGTCCATTCCCCACGAGGCGCCCGAGCGGATGAGCAGCGCGACGAGAGCGCCGAGCAGCAGCCAGGGCAGCCGCTCGATCGGAAGCGCTCCCTCCGCCACGCGCCCCAGCGCTCCGGCCACGTCGGCCGCGTCGGCCGCACCCGCTGCGCCGACGACCGTGAGCACCGGAACGACGGCGGCCGCGAGCGCCTGCGCGAGGCACCAGCTCCAGGCGAGGATCGCGAGCGTCCGCACGACGCCGAGCACCGCCCCGAGCGCCAGCACCCCGCGTGCGGCACCGGCGTGGCGCAGCAGTCTCGGATCGAGCGGTTTCACGAGCGCCTTCCCACCTCGCGCCGCGTCGTCCGGCCCCGTCCGCGCATCGTCAGTGGGCCCCTGCCGGGATCGCATCCCGGGTCAGCCGTTTCCGGAAGACCCAGTAGGTCCAGGCCTGATAGGCCAGCACGAACGGCAACGTGAACGCCGCGACCCAGGTCATGAGCTCGAGCGTCTTCTGCGAGCTCGCGGCGCCCGAGATGGACATCGAGTACGCGGGATCGATGCTCGAGTGCATGAGGTACGGGAACATCGACATGAATACCGCCAGCAGCGCGAACACGATGGCTGCGGCGTTGCCCGTGAACGCCCAGCCCTCGCGCCCGAGCAGGTTCGCGATCCACGCGCCGATCAGCGCACCCGCGGCGAGCACGGCGGAGAGCACGATCACGCCGAGCGTCGGGCTGTCCAGGTGCTGAGCGATCGTCCACAGCAGGAAGGCGGCGCCCGCGAGGACCGCCGCGATCCCGACGCGAGTGGCGAGCGAGCGTGCACGATCCCGCATCTCCCCCGCGGTCTTGAGCGAGATGAACACGAGCCCGTGGGTGAACGTGACGAGCAGCAGCGTGAGTCCGCCGAGCAGAGCGTAGGGGTTCAGCAGCGTGAGGAGCGTGCCCTCGTAGATCCAGCCGCCGTTCTCGAGCGGCGCGATCGGGACGCCCTGCGCCAGATTCGCGAACGCGACGCCCCAGAGCAGCGGCGGCACGACCGAGCCCCAGAAGATGAACTGGTCGAACCAGCGCGTCCACTGCCGTCCCTTGCCCTGGTGGCGGTACTCGAAGGAGACGCCGCGGAGGATCAGGGCGATGAGGATGACCTGGAGCACCTGGCAGGCGAGGTAGGTCTGGATGCCGAACCAGGCGATGGCGACGCCGCCGCGGAGGAGGGCGGGG
>JAPSIU010000227.1 GCA_031178565.1 Leucobacter sp.
GAACCGCGACGACGGGTGGTTTCGAACCCGTCGCCGACCTCCACGGCCTTGATCGCCTGAATGCCCATGAGCGCACCGGCGAGCCGCGAGTCGAGCCGTCGATCCCAGTGCACGTACGAACCGAGCCCCGGAGGCAGGCCGTAGGCGAGCACCTCGACGATGCCGCCGATCGTGTCGCCCGACTTCTTGGTGTCGTCGACCTCCTCGACCATGCGCGCGCTCGTCTCGGGGTCGAAGCAGCGGAGCGGGTCCGCGTCGAGCGCCGCGACGTCCTCCGGCCGGGGCAGCGCGCCGCTCGCGGGCGCCTCGACATCGCCGAGCGACACGGTGTGGCTCACCAGCCGGATCCCGAGCTCGCCGAGGAAGGCCCGAGCGACGGCGCCGAGCGCCACGCGGGCGGCGGTCTCGCGCGCGCTCGCGCGCTCGAGCACGGGACGAGCCTCGTCGAAGCCGTACTTCTGCATACCCGTGAGATCGGCGTGCCCCGGACGGGGGCGCGTGAGAGGCGCACCGCGTCCGCGCGACTTCTCCGAGAGCTCCGTCTTCTCGGGCGACATCACCTCGGTCCACTTGGGCCACTCGGTGTTGCCGATCCGGATCGCGACGGGACCGCCGATCGAGACGCCCTGCACGACGCCGCCGGAGAGATTCAGCTCGTCCTGCTCGAACTTCATCCGCGAGCCGCGACCGTAGCCGAGCTTGCGGCGCGCGAGATCCTCGCGGATCCCGGAGAGCGAGACGGGCACGCCCGCGGGCAGCCCCTCGAGGACGGCGATCAGTTCGGGGCCGTGGGATTCACCGGCGGTCAGCCAACGCAGCATGTCCACTATCTTCCCACAGGTTGGGAGGCGTCCCGCATCGCGGCGAGCACCCCGGGCTCGTCCGGCAGCACGACATCCGGGTCGCCGCCGCGGAAGATCCGGATCTGGATGAGCGCCTGCTCGACGAGCATCCCGATCCCCGAGTGGGCCTCCCCTCCCGCGCCGCGCCAGCGCTCGGCGAGGGGCGACGGCCAGGGGTCGTAGGCGACGTCGAAGAGCGGGATGCCGGTGAGGCGATCCGGGAGGGCGAGCTGCTGCGCGATGGGACCGGGCAGGGTCGAGATGACGAGCGTCGCGTTCCCGATCGCGGGATCGGCCGAGACGACGGGATCGAGGTGGTGCAGGGGTGTGCCCGACAGGTGCAGCTGCGTCGACGATCCCGGTTCGCTCGAGTCGCCGAAGCGGCCGATGAGCTCCCCCATCGCCCGCACGTTCCGCGCCACGACCTCCACGTGCCGCGCGCCCAGCCGCCGCGCAGCGAGGATCGCCGACACCGCCGTCGCCCCCGAGCCGAGCACGATCGTGTTCGAGGCGTCGAGTCCGGCGTCGCGGATCGCGGCCGCGAGCCCCGCGACATCCGGGTTGAAGCCCGCCCCGCCGGACCCGGGTGCGGGGCGGCGCCGGCCCGCGGGCGGCGGGGGTGCCGCGCGGGGGCGGCCCGTCGCCCGCGCCGCTCGCGATCCTCAGCAGTGTGTTCACGACGCCGCTCTCGGCGGCCACCGGGTCGAGCACCGACGCGATCCGATGCGCCTCCTCTTTCAGGGGCATCGTGAGCGAGAAACCCCGCCACGCCGGTCCTCGCGAGGCCAGGAAGGGCGCGAGCGCGGGGGCGTCGAGCTCCTCGCGGTCGTACACCCAGTCGAGCCCGAGCACCTCGTAGGCAGCGGCGTGGATCGCCGGCGACTTCGAGTGCGCGATCGGGGATCCCAGCACCGCCAGCCGCTCTCGCAGCACGCCGTCGCCGGATCCGCCGGATCCGCCGGCGAGTCCCGCACTCGGGTCGCCGAGGGCGCCCGTCATCAGCAGCCCCTGCCCGGATTCGCGGTGCACCACTCGTTCAGCCGAGCGACCGCGGCGTCGTGCTCCTCCTGGGTCGTACTGAAGGCCGACTCTCCGGTGTCAAGGTTGATCGCCACGAAGTACAGCCAGTCCCCCGGCTCGGGGTTCAGCGCGGCGGCGATCGCGTCGCGGCCCGGGTTCGCGATGGGGCCGGCCGGCAATCCCTCGTGCACATAGGTGTTCCAGGGGTTGTCGTCGGCCAGCGCCTCGTCGGTCGACCACACGCTTCCGTCGTCGTGCTGGCCCATGCCGTACTGCGCCGTGGAGTCCATCTGCAGCCGCATCCCCTGTTCGAGGCGGTTCTGGATCACACGGGACACCTTGCCGAAGTCCTCGACCCGACCGCCCTCGCGCTGGATCATGGCGGCGATGTTGAGCACCCGCTGGCGATCCGCCTCCGCCACGCCGAACTCGTCGAGCACGCGCTGCTGCTCCTCGACCAGTCGCGCGACGGCCTCGGCACCCGTGGTGTCCTCCTCGAACTCGTAGGTGGCCGGGAACAGCCACCCCTCGAGGCTCGTCACCCCCTCCGGCAGACCGAAGGCCGCGGGATCCTGTGCGGCCTGCTGCAGCTCCTCGAGCGGGATGCCCCCGCCGGCCGAGACGATCTCGAGGGTCTGCTCGACCGTGTGGCCCTCGGGGATCATCGCGGTGAGCTCCAGCCGGTTCGCAGGGTCCTGCAGCGCCTCGAGCGCGGCCTCGGAGCTCATCTGGAGCCGCAGACGGTAGGAGCCCGGCAGGAACTCGACCGCCGGCTCCTGCGCGAGGAGCAGCTCGTAGAAGGCCTCCGAGGTCTTCACGACGTCGGCCTCCTCGAGGGAGGCCGCGATGTCCTCGCCGATCTCTCCCTCGGTGATCACGACGACGGTCTCGCCCGTGCCCTCACCCTCGTAGTCGTTGCTCGTCCAGCCGAGTGCGAGGGAGATGCGGTCGCCGAACTGCGACCACAGGTAGGCGCCGCCCCCCGCGAGACCTCCGAGCAGCAGGGCTGCGACGATGAGCGAGACGACGATGCGCCTTCCGGTGCGGCGGGGCTCCCCGCCCTTGCGTGCGTTCACGTTCGGGTTCCCTCCTCGGGTCCGTCGAGCGTCGTGACGACCTCGGCCCCCGGCGGCCTCCCGAGCGATCGCTCCGTGTCGAGCGCGTGCTGCAGGATCACCACCGCGGCGGCCTGGTCGATCACCGAGCGGCTCTGCTTCGTCTTCTTCCCCGCCTGCCGGAGCTGCCCCTGAGCGGAAACGGTCGAGAGGCGCTCATCCACGAGGCGCACCGGCACACCCAGCGGATCGAGACGGCCCGCGAGGCGCTCCGCGTACTTCTGCGCGTCTTCCGTGGAGAGCGTGCGCTCCCCGCGGAGGTTGAGCGGAAGCCCCACGATCGCCTCGACGGCGTCGAGCTCGCGGGCGATCGCCGCGATCCGTCCGAGGTCGGCGTCGCCGGCAGGGTCCCTCGGAACGGTTTCGACCGGTGTCGCCAGCATGCCGTGCGGGTCGCTGCGGGCGACGCCGACGCGAGCCCTGCCCACATCGACGCCGAGGCGCACTCCACTGCGCAACGGCTAGCCTCCGAGGCTCCGGCGGATCTCCGCCAGCGCGGCGTCGATCTTCGAGGGATCGGTGCCGCCGCCCTGCGCGAGATCCGGCTTGCCCCCGCCCCCGCCGCCGAGCACCTTCGCCCCCAGCTTGGCGAGGTCTCCCGCCTTGACCCCGCTCTCGCGCCCGGCGGCCGTGGTCGCGGCGATGATGACCGGCTTGCCTCCGGCGTCGCCCGCCAGCGCCACCGCGCCCGGCTCCGTCCCCAGCTGCTCCCGCAGCGTGAGCGCGAGTCCGCGCACGTCGTCCGCCGACCCCACTTTCCCGAGCGAGGCGAGCACCACGCGAACCCCGCCCAGCTGCTCGGCGCCCGCGATGAGCTCCGGGACGCGCCGGCTGAGCCGGTCGGCCTCGAGCGCGGCGATCTTCTTCTCCGCCGCCCTCAGCTGCGCTCCGAGATCCTGCACCTTGGTGATGAGCTCGGAGCGGGGCACCTTGAGTCCGCTCGTGAGCTGCTGCACGATGGCGCGCTCCGCAGCGAAGTTGCGGAACGCCTCGATCCCGACGAGCGACTCGACTCGCCGGTTGGACGAGCCGATCGAGCTCTCCGAGACGAGGCTGATCATGCCGACCTCCGCGGAACTCGAGACGTGGGTTCCCGCGCAGAGCTCGCGCGACCAGGGGCCTCCGATGTCGACGACGCGCACGCGGTCGCCGTACTTCTCGCCGAACAGCGCCATGGCGCCCAGCGCCTTCGCCTCCTCGAGCGGCATCTCGCGGGTGACCACGGGGTAGTCGGCGCGGATCGCGAGGTTCGAGATCTCCTCGATCTCGCTCTTCGTCTCGCTCGACAGAGCATCCGAGTGGGTGAAGTCGAGCCGCAGATAGCCGGCCTTGTTGTAGGAGCCCGCCTGATGCGCGTTCGGCCCCAGCACCTCGCGCAGCGCGGCGTGCACGATGTGCGTGCCCGAGTGCGCCTGGGTCGCTCCTCGGCGGTAGTCGGCGTCCGCGCGGGTCTCCGCGCGCGCGTCGAGGCCGATCGTGCCGATCGTGACCTTGACCGTGTGCACGATGAGGCCCGGCACGGGCCTCTGCACGTCGAGCACCTCGGCCTCGAATCCGTCGCCGATGATGACGCCCTGATCCGAGTCCTGGCCGCCCGACTCCGCCCACAGCGAGGTCTCGGCGAGCACGATCTCGGCGATCTCGCCCTCGCGGGCCTCCTGGGCGGGGGCGCCGTTCGCGACGATCCCGAGTACCCGGCTCTCGTGGATCAGCTCGTCGTACCCCGCGAACACCGTCTCGCCGCGGCCGCGCAGCTCCCGGTACACCGAGAGGTCGGCTCGCTGGCCCTTCTTCGCCTTCGCGTCCGCCTTGGCGCGCTCGCGCTGCTCCTGCATGAGCGTCGTGAAGACCTCGCGGTTCACCTCGACGCCCGCCTCTTCGGCGACCTCGAGCGTGAGCTCGATGGGGAAGCCGTACGTGTCGTGCAGCAGGAAAGCGGTGTCGCCCGGCACGTCGACGCCCGCCTGCTTCGCCTCGCCGACCGCGGTATCGAGGATCTGGCTGCCCGACGCGAGCGTGCGGAGGAACGTCTTCTCCTCGGCGTAGGCCGCGCGCGCGATGAAGTCGAAGTCGCGCCCGACCTC
>JAPSIU010000228.1 GCA_031178565.1 Leucobacter sp.
GAGTCGTTCGCCCGTCACGGTGTGACCACCGTCTACGAGATCCCCGCGACGGTCGGCGGAGTCGAAGCCTACGCCTCCCTGGCTCGTCGCAGCGCGCTGCCCACCCGGATCACCCTGACCCCGGTGCTCGCACCGGGGCAGAACCCGCTGCTCGACGGCGTGGAGGCGTGGCGGCCCGAGCGATTCGGCGGCGGGATCGACTCCGGCCTCATCGCTCCGGGAGGAGTCAAGATCTTCGTCGACGGCGACAACGAGCAGTCCTTCGACACGGACGGCTTCGAGCAGCGGCCCAGGCGATGGGGCGCGGTGACTCGCACGCTCGCGCAGCTCCGCGAGGAGCTGATCTGGGCGACGCGGCGCGGTGTGCAGGTGTGGGTGCACGCCATCGGGGACCTCGCGCAGGAGATGGTGCTCGAGGCGGTCGCCGAGGCCCGGGATCGGGTCGGTCCGCCTCGACTGCCGACGCGGCTCGAGCACGCCGGCAATCTGAAGCTCTCGCCCGAGATTCTCGCCCGGATCGTCGAACTGGGGGTGATCCCCGTTCCCACCGCCAACTTCATGGCCACCGACGACGGCTCCGGGCTCTACGCCTACCGCAGTCTCGCCGAGGCCGGTCTTCGGCCCCCGGGCAACTCCGACACGGGCGGGGCGATCGCCGAGGCGCCGAACCCCTGGTTCGGCGTCGCGCACATGCTGCGCCGGACGAACCGGCGCGGGACGCCGATCGCTCCCGAGGAGCGGGTGCCCGCGTTCGAGGGCGTGCGCGGTTACACCCGATACGCGGCGGAGGCGGCTGGACTGGAGCGCGTGATCGGTTCGCTCGAACCGGGGGCCGCAGCGGACTTCGCCGTCTACGCCCGCGACCCGCGTCACCTGGATCCCGAGGCGATGGCGGAGGTCGAGGCCGATGCGACCTTCGTCGGTGGGAGGGCGACGTGGCAGAAGAACGGCTGAGCGCGGGCTCGACGACCGGGATCGCGGCCCTGCTCCGGCCGCGCCCGAAGGGCCGCAGCGCGGATGCGTGGCTGCTCATCGCGCCGGCCATAGCGCTCGTCGGGGTCTGCTTCCTCTACCCCCTCGTGGCGCTCGTCGCGCGCAGTTTCCTCGAGCCCGAACCGGGTTTCGCGCAGTACGCGTCGGTGCTCGGCGACGAGACCAGCATGACGATCCTCGCGAGGACGTTCCTCGTCGCCCTGCAGGTCACCGTCGTCACTCTCGTGCTGGGGTACCCCTACGCCTATCTCATGACGCTCGTCGGACGACGAGCCCGCACCTTCCTCATGTTCCTCGTGCTGCTGCCCTTCTGGTCGAGCCTGATGGCGCGCACCTTCGCCTGGATCGCGCTGTTCCATCCCGAGGGGGTCGTCGTCGGCGCCCTCCGGCTGATCGGGCTCGGGCACGTCGAGCTCCTCGGCACGCAGCTCGGAGTGACCATCGCCATGGTCCAGGTGCTGCTCCCGTTCATGGTCCTCCCGCTGTACAGCACGATGAGCGGGATCGACCGCCGCCTGCTCGACGCCGCGCGTTCGATGGGCGCCTCGCGATGGCGCGCGTTCTTCCGGGTGTACCTCCCGCTCTCGCTGCCGGGCGTGCTGGCCGGTTCGGTGCTCCTGTTCATCATGAGCCTCGGGTTCTGGGTGACTCCCCGGCTCATCGGCTCGCCCCAGGAGTCGCTCATCGGCCAGTTCATCGAGATGCGGGTCGGGAAGCTGCTCGACTTCGCCGGAGCCGGCGCCATCTCGACGGTGCTGCTCGTGGTCACGCTCCTGCTCCTGCTGATCTCGGCCGGAGCGCTGAAGCGCGTCCCGGGCGCGCTGGCGGGAGGACCGCAGTGAGCGCGAGGGAGACGAAGGCGGGCATCGGCCTGCGGCTCTGGGCGACGTTCGTCGGGATCGTCCTGTTCGCGCCGCTCGCGATCGTGGTGCCGCTCTCCTTCACGGCGAAGCGCAGTTTCAAGTTCCCGCCGGAGGGCCTCTCGCTCGAGTGGTACGGGAACTTCCTCCGCGACGAGGCGTGGCTCAGAGCGCTCGGCAACTCCCTGTGGATCGGGCTCGTCGTCGCCGCTCTGTGCTGCGTGCTCGGAACCCTGGCCGCACTCGGACTGCAGCGGCTGCCGCGCCGCGCGGCGGGGATCGTCCAGGGGCTGCTGCTCGCGCCGCTGATCATTCCCGGCATCGTCTCCGCGGTCGCGATCTACTCCGTGTTCCTCAAGTGGAGGCTCAGCGGGAATCCGCTCGGGTTCGTGCTCGCGCACGCCGTGCTGGCGATCCCGTTCGTCGTCGTCACGGTGAACGCGAGTCTCGCGGGATACGACCGGACGCTCGATCGAGCGGCGGCGAGCCTCGGCGCGGGGCGCCTGCGCACCTTCTTCCGGGTGACGCTGCCCATCATCGCCCCCGGCGTCGGTGCCGGTGCGCTCTTCGCCTTCATCACCTCGTTCGACGAGGTGGTGGCCGCGATGTTCCTGCAGACCCCGAGCATCCGCACACTCCCGGTCGAGATGTTCGTGAGCGTGACGAACGAGGTCGACCCCACGATCGCGGTGGTCTCCACGCTCATTCTCGCGGTCACCAGTGCGCTCGTGCTGGTGCCCGCCCTCACCCGCTCGCAGAAGAAGTGAAAGGCCCGACATGAGAGACGCGACGCCGAGAGGCCCGGGCAGCATCGAGCTGGCCGGGATCTCGAAGATCTTCCCCTCCGGCGCGGTGGGCATCGAGGACGTGACGCTCTCGGTGGCGCCCGGGGAGTTCGTGACGTTCCTCGGCCCCTCCGGTTCGGGCAAGACCACGACTCTCAACACGATCGCGGGTTTCATCGCCCCGAGCTCGGGGGCGGTCGTGATCGACGGGCGCGACGTCACGGACCTGCCGCCGAACAAGCGCAATCTCGGCATGGTGTTCCAGAACTACGCCCTCTTCCCGCATATGACGGTCCGGGAGAACGTCGCCTTCGGCCTCCACAAGAGGGGCCTCGGCCGGGAGCAGGTCCGGGAGCGGGTGGCGGACGCCCTCGAGCTGGTCCGGCTCGAGGCGCTCGGCTCGCGTCGGCCGCGTGAGCTCTCCGGCGGCCAGCAGCAGCGGGTGGCGCTCGCGCGGGCCCTGGTCTACCAACCCCCCATCCTGCTGATGGACGAGCCGCTCGGGGCGCTGGACAAGCAGCTCAGGGATCAGATGCAGGTCGAGATCGCGCGGCTGCACCGGGATCTCGGAACGACCTTCCTCTTCGTGACGCACGATCAGGGAGAGGCGCTCGCCCTGTCGGATCGCATCGCCCTCTTCCGCGACGGCAGGGTCGTGCAGGTGGGGACCCCCGAGGATCTCTACGCGCGCCCCAACTCGCGCTTCGCCGCGGAGTTCATCGGAGAGTCGACGAGCTTCAGCGGCCGGATGGCGGGGCCGGGAGCGCTGTCGTGGGGCGAGGGGGTGCTCAGGGGCGCCGACCCGAACCGCGTTCCAAGCGGGGAGCGCGCGACGCTCGTCGTCCGCCCGGAGCACATGCGCATCTCCTCCACCTCCGCGGACCCCGCCGACAACCGAGTGGCGGGACGGGTGAGCGATCTCGCCTACCTCGGCTCGCACCGGCGCGTCGGGGTGCGACTGGAAGACGGCACGAGGGTCGTGCTGGAGGAGCCGGCGGACCCGTCTCGGGGCGTCGAGTACGGGGAGGAGGTCGTGGTGGGGTGGCGCGCCGAGCACGGCGTCCTGGTCGCGGGAGGCTCCGAATGAGAACCCGGCTCTTCAGCGGCGGTGATGTGGTGAGCCTCGGCTCCGCACGAGGGGACGCCGTGCTCGTCGAGGCGGGGAGGATCCGGGGGATCGGCTCGAGGGAGGAACTGCTGAGCGGACTGGGCGGACACGATGTCGACGAGGTCGAGCTCGACGGCGCGACGCTCATCCCCGGATTCGTCGACGGGCACGCGCACCTCGAGCTGAGCTGCATCACCCAGGATCAGCATCTCCAGCTGCACGCCCCGCCGGTGGGCTCGCTCGACCAGATCCTCTCGTCGGTCGCCGGCCGACGGGCCGAACAGCCCTCCGGCTGGATCGTGGTGCGGAGCTCGTTCGCCCTCGACCGGAAGGTCGAGGAGGGCCGGCTGCTCGACCGCGATGAGCTCGACCGCGTCAGCCCGGGGCAGCCCGTCGTCGTGCTCGCGGGACTGCACGTCGCGATGGTGAACACGGCGGCGCTGCAGCGGCTCGGCCTCAACGACGAGGAGAACCACACGGCCGGCATGACCGTGCACCGGCGGCCGGACGGGAGTCTGAGCGGGGTGTTCACCGAGATCTGGGATCTGCTGCCGGCGGCGGACGAGGAGTCGTCGAGGGCGGCGCTCGAGCGCCACGCCCGACGGCTCTTCAGCGCGCACGGCATCACGAGCCTGAGCACGATTCCGACGTCGCCGCAGGACGTCCGCGCGCTCCAGTCGCTGAGTGAGGCGGGCCGTCTTCCCTTCCGGGTGCGCTTCTATCCGCACGTGCCGAGGGTCGGCCCGATCGACGCGCTGCTCAGCATAGGGGTGGCCTCGGGATTCGGGGACGGGATGCTGAGCTTCGGCGGCGCGAAGCTGTTCGTCGACGGCGAGGGCGGCGACGGGCTCGGCGCGAGCTTCGACGATCACAAGCGGAGTCAGGGCGAGCTCGACGAGATCGTGCGGAAGGCCAGCGGAGCGCGGGTGCAGCTGTTCATGCACGCCGTCACGGAGACCGGGATCGTCTCCGCTCTCGATGCGGTGCGGGCTCAGGACCCCGCGCTCCTCGCGAGGCTTCCGGCGCCGCACCGCATCGAGCATTCGGGGGACTACGTCCCGAGATCCCGCATCCGGGAGCTCGCGGCAGCGGGAGTCGGGGTGGTCGCGACGCCGCACTTCGTGAGCTCCGACCTCGTCGATCCGGACTTCCAGCCGCTCCGGGAGCTGGTCGCCGCCGGCGTGCGGGTGATCGGAGCTACGGACGCCACCGGAACCGTGCCGCAGGGGGTGTCGCCCATGTACAACATCGCCTCCGCGGTCACCCGCGTGGACGCGACCGGCGACCCTTCCCCGCACCG
>JAPSIU010000229.1 GCA_031178565.1 Leucobacter sp.
ACGCCGGGCTGCTCCCGGCCTTCAAGGCCGTGGTGGAGCGGCTGTTCCAGCGGCGGCTCGTGAAACTCGTCTTCGCGACCGAGACGCTCGCCCTCGGCATCAACATGCCGGCCCGCGCCGTGGTGATCGAGCGGCTCGACAAGTTCAACGGCGAGCAGCGGGTGCCGCTCACCTCCGGCGAGTACACCCAGCTCACTGGCCGCGCGGGACGCCGCGGCATCGACACCGAGGGGCACGCGGTCGTCGTCTGGAGCGACAGCGTGGATCTGGAGTCGCTCGCGCATCTCGCGGGGGCGCGATCGTTCCCGGTGCGATCGAGCTTTCGGCCGACCGCGAACATGGCCGTGAACCTGCTGCAGCGCATGGACAGGGAGCTCGCCCGCGACACGCTCGAACTGTCCTTCGCGCAGTTCCAGGCGGACCGCGACGTGGTCGACCAGGCGCGGTCGCTGCGCGCCGAGCAGGACTCCCTCGCGGGATACGAGGCCGCCGCGGCGCGGGCGCAGGGGGCCGACCGCAAGCGCTGGGAGGATCGCGCGCGGAAGCTGCGCCGACGGATCGAGCGGGGGAGGCGCCAGGTCGCGTCTCGCACCGGCACGATCGCGCGCACCTTCGACCGCGTCGTCGAGGAGCTGCTCGAGCTCGGCTATCTGGAGCGGGATCGCCGCGCGCCGCAGGGCGGACCGGAGGAACTCTCGGTGACGCCGTGGGGCGAGCTGCTGAGACGGATCTACGGTGAGCGCGATCTGCTCGTCGCCGAGTGCGTGCGCCACGACCTCCTGGGCGGGCTCGACGCCGCCGGGCTGGCGGCGATGTGCTGCGTGCTCAGCTACGAGCCGCGCAGGGACGACGAGGGCGAGCCCCGCCTGCCGGGAGGCGGGGCCTTCGCCGCGGCGTACGGCGGTGTGCTCGACGCGTGGGCGGAGCTCGACGAGCTCGCCGAGCGGCACCGCCTCCCGCGCAGCGAGATGCCGCACGCGGGATTCGCGTCCGCGATGCACGACTGGGCGAGCGGCGGGAGGATCGAGCGCGTGCTCGAGACCTCGGGTGTCGGTGCGGGCGACTTCGTGCGCTGGGTCAAGCAGACGATCGATCTGCTCGACCAGATCGCGCAGGCCTGCGAGACGGCGCTGCTCTCGGGCCGCGACGAGGAGCGTCTCGGCGACCTCGCGAAGCTCGCCCGCGACGCGAAGAGGAGTATTCGGCGCGGCATCGTGGAAGCGTCGAGCAGGAGTTGAGCGGGATCCCGGATACTCGGCGCCCTCGGCGGCTGCCGTGGTGGGCCGCCCTCGCCGCTGCGGCGACGGGCGGCGTGCTGATCGACACGTCGACTCCGGCGCTCGCGTGGTGGCCGGCCGCCTTCCTCGGCACCGCTCTCGTGATCGCCTCGGTGTGGCAGCAGCGCGCCGGGCTCGGGGCGCTCGCGGGTGCCGTCGCCGGAGCGGCGTTCTGGATGCCCCACATCTCGTGGCTGACCCTCTACCTCGGACCGGTGCCCTGGCTGGGGCTCTGCGGCGTCATGATCGCCTGGTTCGCGCTCTTCGGGCTCGCGGCGGCGGTCGCGACGCGGGGGATCGAGCGGATCGCGGGGCGGCTGCCGGTGCTCGTGCTGACGGTGGCGCAGGCGATCGCAGTGGCCGGCCTCTGGGTGCTGCGGGAGCAGCTCCAGGGGTCCTGGCCCTACGGCGGATTCGCCTGGGGGCGCCTCGCGCACACGCAGTCCGAGAGCCCGCTCGGGGAGGCCGTCTCCTGGCTCGGCTTCGCGGGCCTCTCCGGTCTCATCGCACTGGTCTGCGCGATCCCGGTCTCCGTGCTCCTCCTGTCGGCCCGTCCGCGGACCGCCCCGCGCCGCGCGGCGGTCGCGGCCTTCTCGGGAGCGCTCGTGCTCCTCATCATCGCCGGCCTCGTCCCCTCCGCGCCGCTCGAGCGGAGCGGCACCCTCCGCGTCGCGGCGGTGCAGGGCGATTCGAAGTCGGGGATCTTCGACGACCGCGAGTCTGGGCAGGTGCTCCGCGACCACCTCGACGCCACGGCGGCGCTGCTCGATCGGCTCGAGGCAGAGGGGGAGAGCGTCGACGTGATCGTGTGGCCCGAGAACAGCGCGGAGTTCGATCTCCCCGGGAACGAGCTCGGCGGGTTCCGCGTGGCGAAGCTCGCGCAGCGGGCGGGGGCGCCGATCCTCGTGGGATCGATCCTGCGCGGCGACGACGGCAGCTACACGAACAGCTCGCTCGTGTGGGGTCCCGACGGCGAGGTCGAGGGGGAGCGCTACGACAAGCGCTACCCCGTGCCGTTCGCGGAGTACATGCCGAATCGCGAGTTCTTCCACGCGCTGGCCCCGGATCTCGTGGATCTCGTCCAGCTGGAGTACACCGCGGGGACGCGGCCGCCCGTGATCGAGGTGGAGGCGGGGTCGACCCGCGAGACGGTGCGGGCGGGCCTCGCCATCTGCTTCGACATCATCTTCGACGGCCAGGCCGTCGCCGCGATGGACGGCGGAGCCGAGGTGATCTTCGCCCAGACCAACAACGCCGACTTCGGACGCACCGACGAGAGCGCCCAGCAGCTCGCGATCGCCAGGCTTCGTGCGGTCGAGACCGGTCGGGCACTCGTCAACATCTCCACGGTCGGCACGAGCGCGATGGTCGCGCCGGACGGCCGCGACCTGGACCGGCTCGTGCCCTTCACCGCCGACGCGATGGTCGCCGAGGTGCCGCTCGTCGAGGGCATGACCCCCGCGCTGCGCTTCGGCTCGCTCATCGCGGCCGCGTGGATGCTCGCCGGGGCGGCGGGACTCGTCGCCGGTGCGCTCGGTGCGCTGGGCGCGATCCGGAGTCGCGGGGAGGCGCGGGCGCCCAGGGCCGCGGTGCGGGCCGGCCGCTGAGGCTGTCGGCCGCCCTGACTACTTCCCGCTGCCGCGGCGGGCGCGGAGCAGCTGCAGGCGCTCCTCGAGGAGCTCTTCCAGTTCTTCCCGCGTGCGGCGCTCGATGAGCATGTCCCAGGGCGTGCGCTGCGACGCCTCCTTCTCCTCGAACTCGGCCCGCGCGGTGCGCCCGGCCTCGTCGTCGAGGAAACCGACCTCGCCCGTCTTCTGGTCGACCCACTCCGCGGGCGGGTCGGCGTCGGCGTCGAACATCACGGTGAAGCGGACGCCCTTATCCGTCAGGTATTCGACGGCACGGCGGGGCGAGAGCTCGACGCCCTCTTCCCCCTGCAGGCTCGTCGCTCCGATGCGCGTTCCGCGAAGCGTTCGATCGGCCATGTGGACCTCCTCGCCTGTGTTGATCACGGCGGTGCCGCCCGCTGTCGCAGAGGCCTCCGCCGTTCTTGCAGCGTACTCCTCCGGGCGGCATCCCGATACCCCCGTGCTCGGCTCTGCGCGCACCCCCGCGCCGCGGCGCGCGCCGTGCCGTGTGCCGTGCCGCGTGCCGTTCGGCCGCTGCGGAGCCGGGGCGCGGGTGCGTCGTCCACTACGCTGGGAGCACTACGTCTCGACGATTTAGGAGCACTTGTGACTCAGATTCTTGAACCGGGCAGCCTCGCAGGGCGCCGCGCGCTCGTCACGGGATCGTCCCGCGGGGTCGGCGCCGATACCGTGCGGTACTTCGCCGAGGCGGGCGCCGATGTCGTCGTGAACTTCCGCAACAAGGCTCCGCGGGCCGAGAAGCTGGCGGCGCAGCTGCGAGAGCTGGGGGTCCGGGCGCTCGTGCAGGGGGCGGACCTCACGGATCCCGAGTCGGTGGGCGAGATGATGCGCGGGGTGCAGGACGAATTCGGCGGGATCGACATCCTCGTGCTCAACGCCTCCGGCGGCATGGAGAGCGGCATGGGCGAGGACTACGCGCTCCAGCTCAACCGCGACGCGCAGCTCTCGGTGCTCGACGCCGCACTTCCGCTCATGGAGGAGGGGGCGAGGGTGGTCTTCGTGACCAGTCATCAGGCGCACTTCATCCGCACCACCCCGACCATGCCCGAGTACGCTCCGGTCGCCCTGTCGAAGCGCGCGGGGGAGGACGCCCTGCGAGACCGGATCCCCGAGCTCGAGAAGCGCGGGATCGGGTTCGTCGTCGTGTCCGGCGACATGATCGAGGGCACGGTGACCGCGACGCTGCTCAATCGCCTGAACCCGGGCGCCATCGAGGAGCGCCGCGAGCAGGCGGGTCGGCTCTACAACGTGGCCGAGTTCGCGGCGGAGGTCGCTCGCGCCGCTGTCGAACCGGTTCCCGCGGACCACACGCGCCTCGTCGGCGACACCTCGAGCTTCGCCTCGTAGCGCACCGACGCGCGGCGCGCGCTCTCAGCCGGAGTTCGATAGTTGAACGGCCTTGCGGTCGCTCTTCCGACTATCGGACTCCGGCTTTCTCGTCCCCTCTCGGGGGTCGATTTCGGGGTCGCAACGGAAATGTTTCGGGTGTGTTTCGCGAAATCTCCCCGTGCGGAAAGTGTCAAGAAGTTCCGCACGATATTCGGATTATGCGCATGTAATACCGAATCGTGTGCATAAAGTGCGTGAGGTGATTCGTTTCACCGAAGAAACGAGTGGTATCTTGGGATCCCAGACACCTGGATCCGCGCGCGACGGCGTCGTCCGCAGCTCGCCCAGTGTGCAGCACGCCCGGGCCGCCGACGTCCCGCCGAGAGAGAGGACGTCGATGATCGAGCCCCAGATGATCCGCACCAGCCCGCCGGGAGGCTTCCCCGGGCCCACGGGACTCTACCGCCCCGAGGACGAGCGCGACGCGTGCGGTCTCGCCTCGGTCGTCTCGCTCACGGGGGAGGCGAGTCACGACATCGTCTCGCTCGCCCTCGAGGCGCTCGAGAACCTCGAGCACCGCGGTGCGGTGGGCTCCGACGCGGGCACGGGCGACGGGGCCGGGATCCTCAGCGATCTGCCCGACGCCTTCATCCGCGAGGAGCTGGCCGAGCAGTTCCCCGACGTGCGCCTGCCCGAGGCCGGCTCCTACGCCGCGGGTCTCGCCTTCCTGCCCCGGGCCTCGACCGAGCGGCGGGCCGTGCGATACCGGATCGGAGCCATCGCCGCGG
>JAPSIU010000230.1 GCA_031178565.1 Leucobacter sp.
GGGATCCGGCGCCGCCGCGATCCCGAACCGCCCGTTCACCGCCCACCCACACCGCCCTACCCGCACTCGACGAAGAGGCACCATGCAGAATCACGGACTCGGCGCCTGGCTCTCCACGCGCAGGCAGAAGAACCCCGACAAGACCGCGCTGATCTACGCTTCGCAGACCGACGGCGGCGATGAGCGGATGAGCTATCGCGAACTCGCCGACGGCGCGGACGCTCTCTCGGGCGCGCTGTGGCAGCGGGGAGTGCGCAAGGGCGACGCCGTCGCCTATCTGGGCGAGAACAGCCCCGAGTTCCTGATGACACTCTTCGGCTGCGCGCAGCTCGGCGCGGTGTTCGTGCCGGTGAACACGCGGCTCGCACCCCCCGAGATCGAGCACGTCCTGCGCGACAGCGGGGCGAGGGTGCTCATCCACGGCCCCGAGTTCGCGGAGCGGCTGACACCCATCGCCGACGCGGTCGGGCTCCCCCACCGCATTCCCACGAGCGGGAGCGCGGCCGACGGGGCGCCCGGACTGGACGCGCTGATCCGCGACGGCCTCCGCGGGCACGTCGACGTCGGCGTGACACTCGAGGACCCCGCCGCGATCCTGTACACCTCCGGCACGACCGGCAAGGCGAAGGGCGCGGTGCTCAGCCACGGAAACCTGACGTGGGTCAGCATCAACGCGCTCGTGGACTACGACATCGTCTCGACGGACGTCGCGCTCATGATCTCGCCCCTCTTCCACGCGGCATCGCTCGGTATGGGCGCTCTGCCGACGCTGCTCAAGGGCGGCACGATGGTCCTCGAGCAGGGGTTCGAGGCCGGCCGCGCGCTCGAGCTGATCGAGCGCTACGGCGTGACGATGCTCAGCGGGGTGCCCACCACGTATCAGCTCATGGCCGACCACCCGGACTGGGCGGGTACCGACATCTCGAGCCTCGCGAAGCTCACCTGCGGCGGCTCCGCGGTGCCAACCCGGATCCTCGAGGCCTACGAGGCGCGCGGTCTGTCGTTCTCGCAGGGGTACGGCATGACCGAGACCTCCCCCGGAGCGACCAGCCTCTCGCCCGCGATGACCCGCGAGAAGCAGGGCAGCGTCGGTCTGCCGCACTTCTTCACCGAGGTGCGGATCGCCGTGCCCGCCGCGGGCTCCGGTGATGGCTCCGGTGATGGCCCCGGCGCCGGTCCGGGGAGCGCGGCGGCGCCCCGCGGCACCGTCGGCGAGATCGAGGTGCGCGGCCCCAACGTCTTCCTCGGGTACCACAACCTCCCCGAGGCCACCGCGGAGGCGTTCACGCCCGACGGCTGGTTCCGGTCCGGAGATCTCGGCTACCTCGACGAGGACGGCTACCTCTTCATCGCCGACCGCCTCAAGGACATGATCATCTCGGGCGGCGAGAACATCTACCCGGCCGAGATCGAAGACCTGCTCAACGGCATCGAGGGCGTGACCGGGGCCGCCGTGATCGGCGTGCCCGACGAGCAGTGGGGCGAGGTGCCCTGGGCGGTGCTGACCCTCGCGCCGGGGTCCGACCCGGCCTCGGCGAGCACGGACGCCGTGCGCGCGGCGCTCGACGGGCGGCTCGCGCGCTACAAGCTCCCCAAGAACGTGGTGCTCGTCGACGAGCTCCCCCGCACGGCGTCGGGCAAGATCCGGAAGGCCGACCTGCGCGCGCGATTCGGCCGGTAGGGCCGAGCGCCCTCCCCCGTCCCCCTCGCGGGATCCCGGGCCGCCCGCCCTCGCGACCCCCTGTCCACCCACTCCCCGTCCCGCCGTCCGCCCGCCCCACCGTCCGCCCGTTCCCCCCGTTCGCATGGCTCGAAGTGCGACCTCAGCGCCCTGAGCTCGCATTTTGCGCCAGGTCAATGGCCGGCGGACACGGCGGGCGACCCGGCACGCGGGCGGGCCGGAGGCGGCCCGGCACCGGCCCGACCGCGACCCCGGCCGCTCCCTACCGCACCTCGAAGATGTCGACCTCGACCCGATCGGGGTAGCGCCGCCCCGAGCCGAGGAACACGCGGTCGTCCACCCAGGCCCAGCGACCCGTGCCGCTCAGGCGCGGCACGCAGCGGAAGTAGACGCGCTCCGGAGGAACGGGTCGCCCGGCGATGAGCGCGGAGATGTCGTCCGCGGAGGCGGTCCGGATCCCGAAGTTGTCGACGTTCACGCACCCCCCGTCGCCCATGCGGATGGCGTACTTCGCGAGTAGTTCCGTGGTCGTCTCCGACCTGATCAGCTGGAAGTCGGCGCCCCCCGGCAGGATCTCCCCGTCGCCCGCCGGCCCGCGCAAGGTTCCGCCGTCGATGGGTATGATCCGCCGCGAACCCTCTCGCGTCCGTCCCAACTCGACTGGAGAGGAGACGAACGCGGTGACGGTGGCGAAGTACTCGAGACCCGGGATCGGAGGCTGCTCCGGCTGATCGCTGCTCATGGCGTCCGAGTCTAGGGCGAGCCGAAACGACGGCGATGACCAACAAACCGACATCTCATGGCGAAAAACAATAGTTGTGATTCTCCATTATCTCGTCCAGGCTGGCAGCTGGATTCAACGGAGACTCTCGAAAGGGCGGAAGCCATGGTGACGAACACGAGCGACCAGCGCTCCGGGCAGCGCACGGGTCGGCGAGACCTCATCGCCGTGAACATCGGCAACGCGTTGGAGTGGTTCGACTGGAACATCTACGCGATCTTCGCGGCCTACTTCGCCACGCAGTTCTTCGCCTCGGGCGACCCGGTGTCGGATCTGCTGTCGACCCTCGCAGTCTTCGCGGTCGGCTTCCTCATGCGGCCCATCGGAGGCTGGCTGTTCGGTCGCATCGCCGACGAGAGGGGCCGGAAGTTCAGCCTCACCCTCGCCATCGTGCTCGCGGCGGTCGGCAGCCTCATCATCGCCGTCGCCCCGACCTACGACGCCGTGGGAGCCTTCGCGGGCGTCGTGCTGCTCGTCGCGAGACTGCTGCAGGGCCTCGCCCACGGCGGTGAGACCGGCAGCGCCTTCACCTACCTCGCGGAGATCGCACCCGCCGACAAACGCGGCCTCTGGGCGAGCACCCCCTGGCTCGGCGTGGGTCTCGGAACCATGGGGGCGACCGCGACCGGCGTACTGCTGACCGCGCTGTTCACCGAGGAGCAGATGCACGCGTTCGGCTGGCGCATCCCGTTCGCGCTCGGGGCGCTCATCGGCCTTTACGCCATCTACATCCGCCGCCGGATGAACGAGTCCGAGGTGCACACCGACCGGATCACACTCCAGCCGAGACGACGCGCCCCGCGCGAGGTGCTCGCCGAACTGGGGCAGAACTGGAAGGCGCTGCTCCGGATCGTCGGCCTGACCATCAGCGGCGTCGTCGCCTTCTACACCTGGCTCATCTTCGCCCCGGGTTACGCGGCGCGGGAGTTCGGGATGGATCCGAACGCCTCGCTGATCGCGGGCTTCGCGGGCCAGGCCGTGTTCGTCGCGGCGGTTCCGCTCATGGGCGCCCTCTCGGATCGCTGGGGTCGTCGACCGGTGCTGTTGATCTTCTCGATCGGCTTCGCGCTCCTCGCGTTCCCCCTCGAGACGCTGCTCGGCGACAGCCCGCTCAAGCTGTGGATCGCGATGGCCGCCGCCTCCATGTTGCTCGCCGCCAACTGCGCACCACTCGGCGCCGTGTTCTCCGAGCTGGTGCCGACCCGGCTGCGCGCGACGATCATCGGGGTCGGCTACGCCACCTCGGGGGCCCTCCTCGGCGGCACCGCTCCCTACCTGAACACCTGGCTGTCCTCCATCGGGCAGCACTGGATGTTCGTGGCCTACATGATCGTCCTGTGCGTCATCAGCTCGATCGTGGCGCTCACGATGCCCGAGACGCGAGCGCGCGACCTGCGGGTGGACCCCTGAGTCGGATACGATGACCCCGGCCGCGTGCTCGCGGTCTCGGGTATCCTGCATCGATATGTCGAGGATCACGCTGCGCCAGGTCGAGTACTTCCGCGCCGTCGCTCGCGCCGGGAGCATCAGCGGCGCTGCGGAGGCCGAGCACGTGTCGCGTTCCTCGATCTCGGCAGGTCTCGACGAGCTCGAGCGGATCCTCGGGCGGGTCCTCTGCGTGCGCACCAAGGCGACGGGGATCGAACTCACCCCGGCCAGCGAACAGGTCCTCGTCGCGGCTGACGATCTGCTCGCGCGGGCGGACGCCCTCGAGCGGCTGGGCCGCGGCAGCGCACCCTCCGGCGTGCTCACCGTCGGCTGCTTCCCGTCCCTCGCCCCGACGATCATGGCGAGCGCCTGGGCGGCGATGGCCCAGCACTACCCCGAGGTGACTCTCAACGTCGTCTCCGCGCCGCGCGACGAGATCGTCGAGATGCTCCTCGCCGGAAAAATCGACTGCGGGCTCGCGTACAACCTGCAGACGTTCCCCGAACTCGAGACCACTGTCCTCTACGACACCGAGATGCACGTGATCCTCTCGGCGGATCACCCGCTGGCCGCGGAACCGGTGATCTCGGCGACCGACCTCGTCGACCTGCCGCTGATCCTGATGGACGTGCAGCCGAGCGTCGACGACACCATGACCTACTTCGACCGGTGCGGGCTGCGGCCGCGGATCCTGACGCGGACCTCGAACTTCGAGTTCATTCGATCGCTCGTCGCGCGCGGGCTCGGCTATTCGCTCTTCATCCAACGGCCCAGGAACAGTATGAGCTACGAGGGGCGGCCGATCGTGGCGCGCCCGCTGGATCCGCGTCCGCATCGGGAGCGGACCACTCTCGCCTGGCGCTCCGGCCGGAAGCGAACAGAGGCGCTTCGAGCATTCGAGGAGATCCTCGCATCCGGCTTCGACCGCGTGCCGGCCTCGAACGGGTAGCCTCACTCCACCGCGATCGGCACCTCGGGAGGACTCTGCGTCGGCGGGCTCGGCTCGGGAGTCGGCGACGGAGCCGGCGCGGGGGTCGGCGTCGGGGTGGGCGACGGCGTCGGCGTCGGCGTCGGCGCGGGCGTCGGCGTCGGCGCGGGCGACGGCACCGGCGCGGGCGTCGGCACCGGCGCGGGTGCC
>JAPSIU010000021.1 GCA_031178565.1 Leucobacter sp.
ATGTCCGGAGCCGTGCGCTGGACATCGTGCTGCTGAACGAGTTCGACTACGACGAGTCGGGCGAGTCCGCGGAAGTGTTCCGGGATGGTGTCATCGGACTGCTCACGAGGTTCGCGAGATCATCCGTCCTGGAGGTCCTCAACATGGACTACGTGAAGGCCGCGAGCGCGAAGGGCCTCCCGGCGCGCACGGTGGTGTTCCGATACGTGCTTCGCGGGGCGCTGGTTCCGATCATCGCCGTCGTCGGCATCGCGTTCGGGTCCCTGCTCGCCGGTGCGGTGCTCACCGAGCAGGTCTTCGCCTGGCACGGGATCGGCGAACTCGCCTACAACGCGGCCACGAAGCTCGATCTTCCCGTGGTCATGGGCGTGGGCCTGCTCGTCGGCATCACCTACATCTGCGTGAATCTCGTCGTCGACATCGTCTACGGTCTCGTCGACCCGAGAGTGAGGACGACATGACGGCGACCGCACCGACCGTGCGACTGCGGAAGACCCTCCGCGTCCCCTCGGCCCTCCGCTCCCCGCTCGGGTACATCGGCGCCGGCATCGTGCTGGTCTGGGCGTTCATCGCCGCCGCAGCCCCCTGGCTGGCACCCTTCGACCCCCTCGCCGACGAGTTCCAGCGCCTCCAGCCGCCGAACGGGACCAACCTGATGGGCACCGACGCCGTCGGTCGCGACGTGCTGTCGCGCGTGATCTACGGAGCCCGGACCTCGATGCCGCTCGCGTTCCTCATCGTCGTGAGCTCCATGGTCATCGGGACCGTCGTCGGCGCAGTCGCCGGCTACTTCGGCAGGGTCGTCGACGAAGTGCTGATGCGGATCACGGATATCGTGTTCGCCTTTCCGTCGATCATTCTCGCGATGGTGATCGCGGCCGCGCTCGGCCCCAGCCTGACGAACGCGTTCATCGCGCTCGTGCTGGTCTCCTGGCCGAGCTACGCCAGAGTCGCACGGTCGCTCGTGATCGTCGCGCGGAAGCACGACTACGTGATCGCCGGCCAGCTGCTCGGCGCCGGCCCCTTCACCTCTCTGAGAAGAGACGTCATGCCCAATGTCGTCTCGCCGCTGTTCGTGCTGGGCTCCCTCAACGTGGGGACGGCGATCCTCGAGCTCGCCGGCCTCTCATTCCTCGGGCTCGGAGCGATCCCTCCGCTGCCGGACTGGGGCGCCGCCGTCTCCGAGGGCGTGCACCACTTCTCGGCGTGGTGGATCTCGTTGTATCCGGGGCTCGCCATCCTGACCGTGGTCGTCGCCTTCAACCTCTTCGGCGATTCGCTGCGAGACTCTCTCGACCCGTCGACCGCGAAGCAGATCAAGGGAGGTCGGCTGTGAACCGCGGACTGCAGGTGCGCGACCTCACGCTGCAAGCGGGAGGGACGCAGATCATCAAGGGGATCGGCTTCGACGTACCGGCGGGGAGCATCACGGGCCTGGCGGGGGAGTCCGGGTCGGGCAAGACCATGACCGGTCTGTCGATCTGCGGGCTCCATCCCAAGGGGGCGAGACGCGGGGGGAGGATCGAGTTCGAAGGCCGAGACCTGATCGGCCTCTCCGAGCGGGAGATGAACGCCTGCCGGGGCAACGACATCGCGATGATCTTTCAGGACCCCTCGGCGTCCCTGCATCCGATGCTCCGGATCGAGGAGCAACTGACCGATCACTTCCGGTTCCACGAGCGGACGACGCGGCGCGCGGCGCGGGAGCGGGCGATGTCGGTTCTCGAGTCCCTCCGAGTTCCCGATCCGGCCTCGGCTCTGAGGAAGTATCCCCACCAGTTCTCGGGCGGCCAGCTGCAGCGGATCGCGATCGCGAGCGCGATGATGTGCGGCCCGAAGATCCTGATCGCGGACGAGCCGACGACCGCGCTCGACGTCACGGTGCAGGCGGGGATCCTGCGCCTGCTGCGCGAGCTGTGCGACGAGGTCGGCTTGGCGATCCTGCTCGTGAGCCACGACCTCGGGGTGATGTCCGCCGTCGCGGACACGCTCATCGTGATGCGGCACGGCGCGATCGTGGAGTCGGGCACCCGCCTCGACGTGATCACCTCGCCGAAAGAGCCCTACACGCGCTCGCTCATCGACGCGCTTCCCGCCGCGGCAGCGCCCCCGGTGCACCGTCGCTCGGCCCCGCAGGCTTCGACACGAATCGAGCTGAAGTGAACGTTCCGCTGCTCTCCGTCCAGCACCTCACGGTGGCCTACCGGCGCCCCGGCCTCGGGAAGCTCATCGCCGCCGACGACGTGTCGTTCGAGCTCGAGCGAGGCGAGGTGCTGGGGCTCGTCGGCGAGTCGGGCTGCGGCAAATCCACCCTCGCGAGGGCCGTCTGCGGATTGGAGGCCCCGGAGTCCGGGGAGATCCGGTTCGACGGGACCCCGGTGCGACGGTTGAAGAATCGCCGCAGGCCTCGCCGGCTCATGGGCATTCAGATGGTGTTCCAGAATCCGTACGCATCGCTCAATCCCAGGAGAACGGTGCGAAGCCAGATCGAAGACGGCCTGAGAGCCAACACCCGCGCCGAACGCTGGACGACGGCGGAGCTGCTCACGGAGATCGAACTCGATCAGTCCGCCGCGGACAAGCATCCGCACGAGTTCTCGGGCGGACAGCGTCAGCGCATCGCGATCGCCCGTGCGATCGCGGCAGGACCCGAGCTGCTCATCGGCGATGAACCGATCGCCTCGCTCGACGCTTCACTGCAGTCGAAGATCGCACTGCTCATGAGGAGACTGGCCATCGAGAGCGATGCCGCGCTGCTGTTCATCTCGCACGACCTCGCAGTGGTGCGGGGGGTCGCCGACAGGATCGCGGTCATGGAGCGCGGACGGATCGTGGAGCGCGGTCCGGTGGACGACGTCTGGAACGATCCGAAGGATCCGTACACGCGGCGGCTCCTCGCCGCCATCCCGGTCGTGGACGGTCTGGGAAGGCTGCCCGGCTGATGGCCGAGAATCACGAGCATCCCGGCCTCGCGTCAGCGGTGGAGCTGCTCTCGCGGAACATGCTGATCGACGGGCACAACGACCTCCCCTCGATGCTCCGGAAAGTGACCGGCTACTCGGTCGACGGGCTCGACGTCGAGCGCGAAGACACGCACACCGACCTCGTCAGGCTTCGCCGGGGGAAGATCGGCGGGCAGTTCTGGTCGGTCTGGGTGCCCTCGTACCTGGGTGAGCAGCACGCCGTCGTCGCCGCTCTGGAGCAGATCGACGCGGTCTACCGTCTCGTCTCCCGGTATCCCGATGACCTCGGCATCGCCTACACCGCGGACGAGGCGGAGACCCAGTTCGCGCGCGGGCGGGTCGCGTCGCTCATCGGCCTCGAGGGAGGCCACTCGATCGCGGGATCGCTGGGTGCGCTGCGGATGTTCGCGAGGCTGGGGGTGCGGTACATCACGCTGACGCACAACGACGACACGGAGTGGGCAGCCTCGGCGACCGGTCTGCATCCCGAAGCCGGACTGGGCGTTCACGGTGAGGCGATCATCCGCGAGATGAATACGATCGGGCTCATCGTCGACCTGTCGCACACCGCGGAGTCGACTCAGCTGGAGGCGATCCGCATCTCGGAAGCCCCGGTCATCTTCTCGCACTCGTCGCTCCGCAGGCTCACGGACCATCCGAGGAACGTCTCGGATCGGGTCCTCGCCGCGCTGGCGGCGAACCGGGGCGTGCTGCAGTGCACCTTCGTGCCGGAGTTCGTCTCGGAGGAGGTCGCGCACTGGGACCTCGATCGACGCGCGTTCTGCACGCGGCTCAGAATCGAGCCGGACAATGAGGAGTACCTGCTCGGAACGAAACCGAGGTACCCGAGAGCCCCACTGCCCGCTCAAACGCATCAGGACACGCTCGCCCGGAACGAGCAGGAACGGCTGCTGGGCGAGTCGAGGATCTCGGCTCGGCAGCAGCTTCTCCTGCGGGAGTGGTACGAGAACAACCCCATGCCCACCGCGACGCTGCAGCAGGTCGCGGATCACTTCGACGAAGCGCGCGAGCAGCTCGGGATCGAACACCTCGGAGTGAGCGGCGACTACGACGGCACGAAGGCGTTTCCGATGGGACTCGAGAACGTCAGCAGCTATCCGTACCTGTTCGCGGAGCTGATGAGCCGGGGGTGGTCCGAGCCCGATCTGATCCGGCTCGCCGGAGGGAACGTCCTCCGCCTCATGCGCGAGGTCGAGGAGCACGCGCAAGAGCCGATGTGGCCCTCCGCCGTTCGGGGCAGCCGCGCCTGATCGGCTGGAGCGGCGGTCCGGGCGGGAGGCTGCCCCGCACGAGGCCTCGGCCGGGGCCGAGTTGTGATCCGCGCGTTCCTCCATCTAAGTTGATCTCAGTCGATCACAGCGATCGCATCGACGTGGAGGAGCGTGGTCCGCCGATGGCCGAACTGAAGATCGGGATCGCCCAGCGGGTCCCGCTGCCCTACGACGATCCCACCGCGGTGACGCGTCTTCGGTCCGACGTCGCCGCGACGCTCCGAGCGCACCCCGAGATCGGGCTGCTGGTCTATCCCGAGCTGCACCTCAACGGCGTCGAGCACCTGCCGGTCGACGCGCGCGAGGCCGCCCTCGAAGCAGCCGGGGTCCCGCTCGACTCGGAGCTCGTGCGCGAGCTCGGGGCGATCGCCGCGGAGCACGGGATCTGGTTCTGCCCCGGAAGCATCGGCGAGCGCGGTGGACCGAGCGAGCGCAGGCCAGGGGGAGAGCTCTACAACACGCAGCTGCTCTTCGGCCCCGAGGGTGCGCTGCGGGCCGGCTACCGGAAGGTGTTCCCCTGGCGGCCCTTCGAGACGCACACTCCGGGAACGGAGTTCGTCGTGTGCGATCTCGACGGGATGGGAGTCGCGGGGCTGTCCATCTGCTACGACGCGTGGTTCCCCGAGCACTCGAGGCATCTCGCGTGGCTCGGCGCCGACGTGGTGCTCAACGTCGTCAAGACGACGAGCGCCGATCGGGAGCAGGAGCTCGTGCTCGCCCGCGCGAACGCGATCGTCAATCAGAACGTCGTCGTGAGTGTGAACTGCGCGGGCCCCGTCGGGCGCGGGCGAGCATCGTGGTCGGCCCCGAGGGCTGGGTCATGGCGGAGGCGGGGCTCGGCGAGGAGACGCTCGTCGTCTCGTTCGATCCCGGCCTCGTCGCCGAGGTCCGCGAGCGGGGCACCGCCTTCACCAACTGCCCCTGGAAGCAGTTCGGGGAGGGTGATGCCGTGATCCCGCTGCCGATGTACGAGGGCCGGATCGACCCCGCGCGGTGGGCGCCGAGAGCAGTTCTGCCGGCTCCCCACGGGTGACCGTCCCCTCGCCGGCTATTGACCGGTGAGGGCGCATGCGCGTAGATTGTCGAAGTGGCCGCCTGTTGGTCTGACCAACAGTCGATATGGCGAAACGATCGACGTGCAAAGGAGCATGAATCAGAATGTCGGCAGTGCATCGTGACCTCATCGCGGGTTCTGAGTACCAATCCCGGGTTCGCGCGCTGAGAGGACTGCTCGAGGAGCGGGGCCGGGACGCGGCGCTCGTGTGGGGGCGGGGCGGCGGCTCCGTCGATCGATGCTCCGACGTGCGGTACCTCACGGGCTTCTATCCGGTCTTCCCGACCATTCGGGATGTCCCCGGAGCATGGCGCGATCGCGGGCTCTGCGCGGTGCTCGTCACTGCGGACGAGGTCGTCCTCCTCTCCGACGACCCGTCGGCCGAGACCGCGGCTTCCGGAGTCACCTCCTCCGTGGTCCGTCACGGGATCTCGGATCGGAGCCTCGCGGGCGACCTGCTCGAGGAGCTGGGCCGACGACCCGAGATCGAGAGCCTCGTCCTCGTCGCAGGAGACGCCATGTCCGGGCATCACGCGAGGGCCCTGCTGCAGGACGATCGCTTCGCCGGCCTCGAGATCGACTGGGACGACGGAGTCGTCGAGCGTCTCCGGTGGAGGAAATCGGATGCGGAGATCCGGTTGATGCGCCGCGCCGCCGAGATCGCGGAGGAGGCGCTGGAAGCCGGATTCGCGAAGATCGCGCCGGGCGCGGCGGAGGCCGAGGTCATCGCGGCGATGGCGGCGGCGGTGACGCGCAACGAAGCGGTTCTCGCCAACGCGTTCGTCTACACGACGTCGCTCGACGGGGAGGCCGAGGACAACCGCCTCCCGATCCACAGCGCGCGCCGGCTGTGCCGCGGAGACGTGTTCACCGTGGATCTGAGCGGCGTCTACGCCGGCTACTTCTTCGACCTCGCTCGCAGCACGGTGGTCGGCGCGGCTCCGACGGCCGAGCAGACCCGGGCCTACGAGCTGGCGAAGGGCGTGGTCGACGGCGTCGTCGAGCATCTGAGGCCCGGTTCGCGACTCGGAGACGCCTCCGCGGTCGGTACGCGCATGCTCCGCGAGGCCGGGATCGACCCGGACGACGCCGAATTCGCGGCGCGCGGGCACGGCCTCGGCCTCGGCTTCGAATCGCCCTGGGTGCGCGACGACTGCGATGTGATGCTCGAAACGGGAATGATCATCTCGATCGAGCAGTTCGTCACGATCGGCGGAACGAGCGCCACCTACGAGCGGAACATCCTGATCGGAGCCGAAGGGCCCGAGGATCTGGTCGCGGTCAGGGACTTCTGGCCGGCGTCGAACGGAAGGGAAGCGGAGTGATGATGCTCTCGAACATGACTGGACGGGTCCGGCGGCGTCTCATCGCCGGCGCACTGATCGCTCCCGCGCTCGTGCTCACGGCGTGCTCCTCGGGTGAAGAGGCCGCGGGTCCGAAGCAGTTCGACTTCCTGCGCGAGCAGGCCACGACGCCGGAGGGCACGGGGCCGCTCGACCTGGTGCGGTGGAACCTTCCGTGGGGCGAGCCCTCGTCGCTGGACTGGGTGTACGCCTACGCCGACTCCGACAACACGACGCTCGCGAACATGTGCGAGGGGCTGATGCGGCAGAACGAGGACATGACGCTGAGCCCGGCCCTCGCGGAGGAGGTGTCGCACCCCGACGATCTCACCACGATCTTCACGATCCGTCAGGGCGTGACGTTCTGGGACGGCTCGCCGCTGACCGCCGAAGACGTCGCGTTCAGCCTCAACCGGCACATGGACGAGGCGGTGGGCTCGTACTGGGCGACCCCCTTCTACGATCGAGTGAGTTCGATCGAGGCCACAGGGGCGCACGAGGTCACCGTCAGATTCACGGAGCCCGACGCTCTGTTCGAGCGGATCCTGGCGACCGCCGCGGGCATCATCGGCAGCAAGGCCTACGTGGAGCAGGCCGGTGACGCCTACGGCACCGCGAGCGGCGGGATCATGTGCACCGGCCCCTTCGCCTTCGAGTCGTGGAAATCCGGATCCAACATCGTGATGCAGGCGAATCCCGACTACTGGGATCCCGAGCTGGTTCCGATGATCGAGCGGCTCGAGCTGAACTTCGTGACCGACGAATCGACGATCTCGAACAGCCTCATCTCGGGAGACATCGACGGAGCGTACATGCCGCCCCTCTCGGCCACCGAGAAGCTCGTCGAGTCGGGTGAGGACAAGTTCGTGCTCGGCCTCGGCACCGACTGGATGGCGATCCGGCCGACGCACAAGGACGGCCCCATGCATCAGCTCGAGACACGACAGGCCCTGAGCCTCATCCTCGATCGGGAGGCCGTGGCGCAAGCGGTGTTCCGAGGGACCGCCGTGCCGGCGTCGACCCCCATCGCTCCGGGTGCCTGGGGCTACGCGAAGGATGCGTGGCAGGCCGCCGCGGAAGAGCTTCCCGCCCCCGAGTTCGACGTGGAGCAGGCCAAGGAGCTCGTCCAGTCGGCCGGTCTCGAGGGCTCCGAGCTGAGCATCGCGATTCCAGCGGATAGCGAGGCGGAGGGCAAGGTCGCCGAGATCCTGACCGCGGGAGGAGACCAGATCGGGCTGAACATCCAGATCGAGACGGTGCCGACCACGAGTTTCACCGAGCTCTACTTCGACGCGAAGGCGCGGGAGAACTACGACGCGTTCATCGTCTGGGAGTACGGCGCCGGCGTGGCGGACCCCATCGTCAGCATGAGCGAGTTCACGCCGCTGAGCGCCTACAACTACGGGGAGTACGACGACCCGATCGTCACGCAGAGCGTGGCCGACGGGCTCTCGACGCTCGATCCCGACGCGCGGGCCGAGATCCTCATCGAGGGGCAGGCGCGCATGGTGGAGGACCTGCCGCTGATCCCGATCGTGAACATGGAGAACCGCCTGTTCCAGGGCGAGCGGATCACGGGGGCGACAGCCTCTCGGGCGAGCCTCTACTATCCGTGGGCGACGAAGATCGGCGCCGCCGAGTAGCGCGGCCCCGGACATCGACAGGACGATAAGGAACCGAGGGGGACGACAGGTCCCCGCCTTCGAGATGCACTCATGATACGTTTCGTACTCTTCCGCCTCGCAGAGGGCGTGGTGACGCTGCTCGCGTCATCGCTCCTCGTGTTCGCGGCGCTGTTCCTCTCACCGGGCGATCCGATCGCGATCCTCATCGGCAACCGAACGGTGAGCGAGGAGACCATCGCGGCGCTCCGCGAGCAGTACCGCCTCGACGAACCGTTCCTCGTCCGCTGGTGGACGTGGCTCGGCGATGTGCTCTCGGGCGACCTCGGCAGATCGCTGACCTACCGGGACGAGGTCTGGAACCTCATCGAGCCCCGGCTCGGCACCACCGCGTCGCTGCTGAGCCTGGCGCTGCTCGGGATCGTCCTCGTCGGCGTCTCGCTCGGGGTCGTGGCGGCGATGGCCGGGCGTCGTGTGAGCGACCTGATGCTCGGCCTCACCTCGATCGGCGTCGCCGTGCCGCCGTTCGTCGCTGCGATGCTGCTCATCACGCTTCTCGCCGTGGGGCTCGGATGGTTCCCGACGTTCGGCGCCGGTACGGGATTCGGGGATCGTCTCCACCACCTCGTGCTGCCGGTGATCGCACTGACCATCTCCGCGGGTTCGTACGTCGTCCGGGTGACCCGTGCCGCCCTCAGGGAAGAGGCCCAGCGCGACCCGGTGCAGACGGCGATCGGACGGGGACTCCCGCGCGGGAGGATCGTGCGTCACCACATCGTCCGCAACGCCGTCGCCCCGATCACGACCGTCGTCGCGGTCACCCTGACGAGCATGGTCGTCGGGTCGATCGTGATCGAGAAGGCGTTCGCGCTCGACGGGATCGGCTCGCTGCTCACCGAAGCGGTACTGCGAAAGGACTTCGCCATCGTGCAGGCCATCACGCTGATCCTGATCGCGTTCGTCGTCGTGACGGCACTCGTCGTCGATCTCGTGCAGGTGCTCGTCGATCCCCGCGTCCGAGCGAAGGCGGTGGGGCGATGACGACGGCGATCCTGCGCTGGCGGCCGACGAACGGGCGCGCGGCCTTCGCGCGCATGGGGCGCACCCGCGACGTCCCGCTCATCGTCGCCTCCGCGATCCTCCTCCTGCTCGTGCTCGCCGCGGCGCTGGCTCCGGTGCTCGCGCCCGCCGATCCGACGGCATCGGACTTCATGCGGACCTATCGGCCGATCGGTTCCGATGCGCTGCTCGGCACCGACAGCTCGGGCCGCGACATTCTCAGCCGGATCCTGCACGGAGGAAGGATCAGCCTCGTCGCCCCCGCGCTGATCGTGATCCTGGCCGGCGTGCTCGGCACGGTGATGGGCGTCGCGTCGGCCGTCGCGGGCGGGGCTGTGGACCGGGTGCTCAGTCGGATCCTCGACATCGGCTTCTCGATCCCGGGCATGCTGCTGGCGATCCTCGCGGTGACGATGTTCGGCGCGGGCGTCACCCCCGTCGTCGTCGCCCTGGCGATCGCGTACGTGCCGTTCATCGGCCGTATGGTGAGGGGGATCGCGGTGAGCGAGATGGCGCTTCCCTACGTGGACGCCCTGATGAACGTCGGCCAGTCGCGGTGGCTGATCGCGCTGCGTCACATCCTCCCGGCCGTGCTGCCGACCGCGATGGCGCAGGTCACGGTCTCCTACGGCTACGCCATGGTGGATCTCGCAGCGATGTCGTTCCTCGGCATGGGCGTTCAGCCGCCGACCGCCGATTGGGGGCTCATGGTCTCGGAGGGGCAGCGCGGCGTGATCCAGGGGCAGTGGGAGGAGTCGATCGCGGCCGGTGTGGTCATCATCGTGGCGGTGGCGGCGGTCTCGCTGATCGGCGATCGATTCGCCGACCGCGTCGGCAACGTGAGGGAGACGAGAGTATGAGCCTGTTGCGGGTATCCGGTCTCACGCTCACCGCGGGAGACGGAACCGAGATCGTCTCGGACGTGTCCCTGGATATCGACCACGGCGAGATCGTGGGAGTGATCGGGGAGTCGGGCTCGGGCAAGTCGATGACGCTGAAGGCGATCGCGGGCCTCCTCCCCGGCGGCATCGTCCCGCGGGGAACGATCCGGTACGAGCGAGAGGAGCTGACGGCGCTCTCCCGCGGGCAGTACCGGAAGTTCCGGGATCGCGAGCTGGGCATCGTGTATCAGGATCCGAGGGCCAGCGTGAATCCGGTCCACACGGTGGGCGACTTCCTCACGGAGGCGCTTCGAGTGAATCGGCGCCTCGGCAGGCGCGTCGCCGAGGAGCGAGCCCGCGACATCTGCCGCGAGGTCGGATTGCCGGACCCGGAGCACCAGCTCCGGGCGTACCCCTATCAGTTCTCCGGGGGGATGCTGCAGCGCGTCGTCATCGGCGCCGCGCTGATCACTGAGCCCCGCCTGATCCTCGCGGACGAGCCGACGACCGCGCTCGACGTGACCCGCCAGGCCGAGGTCGCGTACCTGCTGCGGGACCAGGTGCGGCGCCGGGGGATCGGGATGATGTTCATCACGCACGATCTCGAACTCGCGGGGGCGCTCTGCGACCGCGTCTACGTGATGTACCGCGGTCGTGTCGTCGACGAGGCGCCGGCGGAACGGCTGGCCGAATCGACGCACCCGTACACGCGGGCGCTGCTGAGGGCGCGCCCCACGCTGGACCGCTCACGGCGCCGGCTCGATACGATCACCGACGAGGTGCGGTCGGCGATCGACGCGGAGGTGATGGGGGCATGAGTCGGCAGGACGTCGTGATCGCCGCCGAGGGGCTCCGCAAAGTCTTCCGCAGAGGCGGGCGGGAGCACGTGGCCGTGGCCGGGGCGACGTTCCAGATGGCGCGCGGCCGCAACCTCGGCATCGTCGGGGAGTCTGGGTCGGGGAAGTCGACCCTCGCCCGCATGGTGATGGGGCTCGAGCGGCCGAACGCGGGGAGCGTGACCGTCTGCGGGGAGGACATGACCGTCAAGGCGCTGAGCCGCGCTGCGCGGAAGCGCCGGGCCAAGCTCACGCAGATGGTCTACCAGGATCCGTTCGGGTCGCTCGACCCGCGCCAGACGGTCGAATCGACGCTCCGCGAGGTGCTCTCGATCCACGGGACGCACGACCGGAAGAGCCGGGAACTCCGGATCGCCGAACTGTGCGACCTGGTCGGCCTGACGGAGCAGCAGCGCGGACGCAATCCGAAGGATCTCTCGGGGGGCCAGCGCCAGCGCGTCGCGATCGCGCGGGCGCTGGCGGTGGAGCCCCGGATGATCCTGCTCGACGAGGCCGTCGCCGCCCTCGACATCTCGATCCAGGCGCAGATCCTGAACCTGCTCCTCGACGTGCAGGAGTCGACCGGAACCGACTACGTGCTCATCTCGCACGACCTCGCCGTCGTCGGTTTCCTGACCGAGGACGTCATCGTGATGCGGGACGGCCGGATCGTCGAGCAGGGGAGAACGGCCGACGTCCTCGCCGATCCGCGGGAGCCGTACACGAGAGTGCTGCGGGACAGCGTCCCGTCCTCGGACTGGCGCAGGGAGGGGGTTCTCGAGGGGATCGCCGGCAGGGTGGTGCCCGAGAGCACCGCCGGGTGACGTCCGCCGCCCGGTAGGATCGTTCTCATGACCACAGCTCGCGATCAGCTCATCGACCTCATCAAGTCCGAGGCCGTCTTCCACGGCGACTTCACGCTCACGAGCGGCAAGAAGGCGACGTACTACATCGATCTGCGCAAGCTCAGCCTCGACCACCGAGCGGCCCCCCTCATCGGTCAGGTGATGCTCGATCTCATCGACGACATCGACGGTGTGGTCGCGGTCGGAGGCCTCACGATGGGGGCGGATCCGATCGCCTCGGCGATCATGCACCAGGGTGCGGCGCGCGGCAGGGTCTACGACTCCTTCGTGGTGCGGAAGGAGCCGAAGGATCACGGTCGGGGCCGCCAGGTCGAGGGTCCGGATCTCGAGGGCAAGCGGGTCGTCGTGGTCGAGGACACGTCGACCACGGGCGGATCGCCGCTCAAGGCGATCGAGGCGCTGCAGAAGGTCGGCGCCGAGATCGCGGGTGTCGCGGTCGTGGTGGATCGTCAGGCCCCGGCCCGGGCGCGCATCGAGGAAGCGGGTTACGACTACCGCTACGCGATCGGCCTCGACGACCTCGGGCTCGACCCGCAGTAGCGCCGCCGGGTCTCACGGACGGAAGGCGAGGAGAGCACTGCTCTCCTCGCCTTCCGTCTGCCATGCCCGCGCGGCCACGCGGCGTGTCGGGATATTTCCCCGGCACCCCTTCCCATCCGCGGTGGGGAGAGGTAGCATCATCAGCAGTCGGTCATTTGGTAGGACCAACTATCCGACTAATGAACATCACACTCAACGAAGAGTTTGAAGGAGTTTAAGGTGTCTGTTTCCCACGAAGCCCGCGTTGCCGAACTCGGCCTGGAGATCCCCGACTACACGAGCGGCGGTTATCACGGAACCCACTACGGCACGATGAAGGCGTTCCACAAGACGGGGAACCTGCTGTTCCTCTCGGGCCACGTCGAGGACGAACTCGGCAAGAACGGCCAGCCCATCTATCCGGGCCGCCTCGGCGCCGAGGTCACGATCGAGCAGGGGTACGAGGCCGCTCGACGCACCGCGCTCAACTGCCTGGGCACCATGCGACTCGCGCTCGGCTCGCTCGACCGGGTGAAGTGCCTGGTGAACTCCCTGAACTTCGTGGTCGCGGCCCCGGGCTTCGTCGACGTCAACCTCGTCTCATCCGGAGCGACGGATCTCTTCCGCGACGTGTTCGGCGAGGAGCACGGGCTCGGCGGCCGCGCCACGATCGGCGTCTCCTCTCTCGCGGCGAACCACTGCTTCGAGAACTGGATGACGATCGAGACGATCGACTGATCCCGGACCGGGAAGTGATGATCATGAGAAGCAGGAGACTCGTCCGCACCGCGATCGCCGCGGGCGCGGCGCTGTTCGTGCTCACCGCCTGCTCGTCGGGCGGATCGGGCGACGGGGGAGGCGATGGAGGGGGATCCGGGGAGGCGATCCCGCTGGCCTACACCGCGACGCTCTCGGGCGACTTCGCGAGCTACGGGCTCGAGATGCGCGAGGGGATCGACCTCGCGATCGAGGAGATCAACGCCGACGGCGGCGTTCTCGACCGCGAACTCACCATCGAGGCCATGGACGACGAGGGCAAGCCCGCCAACGGGCCCGTGATCGCGCAGCAGTTCTGCGACAACGCGGAGATCCCGGCGGTGCTCGGTTTCAGCTTCTCCAGCGTCGCGCTGTCGGGTCTTCCGATCTACACGCAGTGCGGGCTGCCGATCGTGGCCTCCGCAGTGACCTCGCCGGAGCTGAGCGGCGCGAGCGAGATCTTCTTCCGGACCGTGTTCACCGACGCGTATCAGGGGGCCGAGGCCGCCGGCTTCATCGCCGAGAACCGCGGTGTGAAGAAGGTCGCGGTGCTGTACCAGCAGGACGACTACGGCAAGGGCGTGGCGGACTCCTTCAGCGAGGCGATCGAGGAGGCCGGCGCCACGGTCACGAGTTCCCAGGCGTACCAGCTCGGCACGGTGAACTTCGGAAGCATCGTCGACACCGCGCTGAAGGACGAGCCGGATGCCGTCTTCATCGGCGGCTTCTACACCGAGGCCGGCAAGATCGTCACGCAGATCCGCGACTCCGGATCGGACGTGCAGATCTTCGCCTCCGACGGTTCGGCGAGCCCGCTCTTCCTCGAGCTCGCCGGCGAGAACGCCGAGGGCGTCGAGGTCTACTCGGCGTTCTCCGCGAGCGACCCGGAGGAGGAGGCGGCCGCGTTCGTGAGCGCGTTCCAGGAGATGCACGGCAAGGATCCGAGCTCGTGGGCCGCTCTCGCCTACGACGCCACCTACGTCGTCGCGGAGGCGATCGAGAAGGCCGGCAGTACGGAGCGGGCCGCCGTCGCCGAGGCGATCGGGCAGACGGAGGACTTCGCGGGCGTCTCCGGCACCATCAGCTTCGACGAGGACGGGAATCGGGTGGGAGAGCTCACCTTCCAGCGCGTCGAAGACGGTGAATTCGTCGTGATCACCGAATAGCCGCTCCGGCGGGCGCTCCGCAGCGCCGCCGGAGGGCTCCTCATCCGCCAGATCACTACGGAGACAAGCGATGCAGGAAATCATCAACGGACTCGCCGTGGGCGGGATCTACGGACTGCTGGCCGTCGCGTTCAGCGTCGTCTACGGCGTCCTCGGCATGGTCAACTTCGCGTTCGGCGAGATCTTCATGTTCGGCGCATTCGGCGCCCTCGTCGCCGGGCAGACCAACAGCGTGATCGCGGGCAACTCCGTCGGGGGAGCGGCCCTGCCGGGCTGGCTCGCGATCCTGGTCGGCCTCATCGCGGGGTCGGCCATCGGGTGGCTCATCGAGCGCGTCGCATACCGACCGCTCAGATCCGCCCCGATCCTCTCGATGCTCATCACCGCGATCGCGGTGTCGATGCTGCTTCGGGCGGTCGCGACCTTCCTCTTCGGCGCGGCGCAGGTCCCCGTGGCCAGACCCGACCTCGGAGAGCCGCTCACGGTGCTCGGGGCGCGGATCCAGCGGATGGACGTCGTCGTGCTCGCGGTCGCGGTGCTCGTGACGCTGGCCTTCTGGCTCGTCATCCGATTCACGCCCATCGGCCGTGCGATCCGCGCGACGGCGGAGGACAAGGACGCGGCGAGGCTCATGGGGATCGGTGTCGACCGGGTCATCTCGACCACCTTCGTGCTCGGCTCCGCCATGGCCGCGATCGCGGGCATCCTCTACTCCCAGCGCTACGGCTTCGCCGCCGCGACCATGGGGTTCCTTCCCGGCCTGAAAGCGCTGGTCGCGGCGGTGCTGGGCGGAATCGGGAGCATCCCGGGCGCCTTCATCGGCGGTCTCGTGCTCGGGGTGAGCGAGGAGCTGGCGGCATCCTACGTCCCGCAGGGATCGGCGTACCGCGACGTGATCGCGTTCGGAATCCTGGTGATCATCCTCTGGCTGCGGCCTCAGGGGATCCTGGGCAGGCGAGAGGTTCAGAAGGTCTGACCAGGTCGAACACACACACCACGCCCGTCGTGACCCTCAAACCGGACCTGGGCCTGAAGCGCTGGATCTGGCCGGGCGTCTTCCTCGTCATCGGACTCGTCGCGCCGCTCGTCCTCCCGGGAGACAAGTGGGTGCGGGTCGCAGCGCTCGCGCTCGTCTACGTGGCGCTGGCCTCCGGGCTCAACATCCTCGTGGGGCTGACCGGGCTGCTCGACCTCGGTTACATCGCGTTCTTCATCGTCGGCGCCTATACGACTGCGATCTTCACGGTGAGCTCGTTCGGCCCGATGCTCGCGGAGAACCCGTCGGCGATCGTCTGGGTACTGCCCATCAGCATCGTCGCGGCGATCGTGCTCGCGGGCATAGCGGGATCCATCATCGGGTATCCGACGCTCCGCGCCCGGGGCGACTACCTCGCGATCATGACCCTCGCGTTCGGCGAGATCGTGCGTATCGTCTCGATCAACTGGACCGAGTTCACGGGCGGTGCGGTCGGGATCAGGAACATCCCGCCGCTGAGCCTGTCGTCCGGCGTCGTGCCGCCGACACTGACCTACTACATCATCTTCGCCATCGTCGTGATCCTGCTGGTGGCGCTGGCCTCGCTCATCGCCTCGCCCGTCGGGCGCGCCTGGGTGGCGATCCGCGAGGACGAGCTGGTGGCGTCGTCGATGGGGATCAGGACCCGGCGTTACAAACTGCTCGCCTACGTCGTCGGTGCGGCCACGGCCGGCGTGATCGGCGTCTTCTTCGCGCACATGAATCAGTTCGTGAACCCCGACAGCTTCACCCTCGAGGACAACTTCATCGTGCTGAGCCTCGTGATCCTGGGGGGAGCGGGCACGCTGTGGGGCCCCGTCACCGGTGCGGCGCTCTGGATCTTCTTCCAGGCCGTCGCGAGGGACATTCCGCTCATCCAGGCGCATCCCGAGTTCCGCACCGGGTTCCTCGCCCTCATCGTCATCGTGCTCATGATCCTGCGCCCGGGGGGCATCGTGTCGAAGCGGCTGGAGCTCACCCGGGCGCGGGGCGCAGCGCTGCCCCCGGCCGGGGCGCTGCAGCCCTTCGCGGACGGCGTGTCGAAGCAGCCCGGTGAAACCGTACTCAGAGTGACGGACGTGAAACAGGTCTTCGGCGGCCTCACCGCGCTCGAGGCCGTCACCTTCGAACTGCGGCACGGCGAGGTGCTCGGGCTCATGGGCCCCAACGGCGCGGGCAAGTCGACGCTGCTCAACGCGATCTCCGGCGTCACCCGCGCCACGTCGGGCACCATCGAGCTCGACGGCGAGCGCACGGAACGCCTCGAGTCGAGTGCGGTCTCGGTGCGAGGCATCGCCCGCACCTTCCAGACCGTCCGGCTCTTCTGGGACATGACGGTTCTGGAGAACCTGCTCGTCGGCGGACACTCGAGGCTCGCGGGGTTCGTGCCGAAGTTCCTCTCTCCTGTGCCGTTCGTGCGGCGCAACGAGCGCTTCACGGTCGAGGAGGCGGAGGCGGTGCTCGCCTTCGTCGACGCGTGGGAGTGCCGGGACCGCCGCGCCTCCTCGCTCGACGCCTATCAGCAGCGCCGGATCGAGATCGCGCGGGCTCTCATGACACGGCCCCGGGTCCTGCTGCTCGACGAACCGGCCGCGGGCCTCAACGAGAGCGAGACCCGCGACCTCGCGAGACTGATCTCGCGCATCCGAGGGCACGGGATCGACGTGATCCTCATCGAACACGACATGGAGCTGCTCATGAGCGTCTCCGATCGGATCATCGTGCTCGACCACGGCGTCATCATCGCCGACGGCACCCCCGCCGAGATCCGCACCGATCCGGCCGTGCTGGAGGCCTACCTGGGGAGTGATGCCACGTGAGGATGCTCGAGGTCGAATCGCTGAACGTCCGTTACGGCGTGGTCCGCGCCGTCCTCGACGCGGACCTCCACGTCGAGGACGGGGAGCTGGTCGTGGTGGTGGGCGCGAACGGGGCGGGCAAGAGCAGCCTGCTCCGCGCCATCGCGGGGCTCAACAAGCACCGGGGGCGGATCACGTTCCGCGAGCGCGACATCTCGGGCGCTCGCGCGGAGCAGCGGGTGAGGAGGGGGCTGTCGCTCGTTCCCGAGGGGCGGCACATCTTCGGGCGCATGACCGTGCTCGAGAACCTCCAGGTCGCGAGCTGGGGCGCTCCGGGATCGTTCGCGAGCGAGTCCGGCCGGGTCTTCGAGATGTTCCCGCGTCTCCTGGAGCGGAGGCATCAGACGGCGGCCACGCTCTCCGGTGGCGAGCAGCAGATGCTCGCGCTCTCGCGCGCGCTGATCAGACGGCCGCGCCTGCTCATGCTCGACGAACCGTCGATGGGGCTCGCGCCGAAGGTGGTGGCTCAGATGTTCGAGATCATCAAGGAGATCAACGAGGCGGGCACGAGCGTGCTGCTGATCGAGCAGAACGCGCGCATGGCCCTGTCGATCGCGAACCGCGGATATCTGATGGAGACGGCGACACTCTCGGGCGGCGGCGACGCTCGCGCGATGCTCGAGGACGAGCGCCTCCACGAGGCCTACTTCGGGAGGAACTCGGACGCCGCCGGCGGAGACTGACGTCCGGAGGGCTCTTGGCGTTGCAGAAGTGATGGCGGACTGAGAACGGAAGACGCGAATGGACTGGGCTTCGATACGCAGGGGAGAGACGCTCTCCGTTCCGGATCGGCTCTCCGTCGACCTGGAACGCCTCATCCTCGAGGGCGAGCTCTCTCCGGGAGAACGCCTTCCCGCGGAGCGGGACCTCGCGCAGCACCTCGGCGTCTCGCGGGTCTCCATCCGCGAAGCGCTGCGCGAACTGGAGAACCGCGGCCTCATCGACCGGAGGCCGGGGCGCGGGACCATCGTGCTCAGCCCGGGCGAACGGTCGAGGGGCTCGGGCATCGTCATCGAGGCGTTCGCCGCCGGACGCACCGAGCTGACCGACATCATGGAGCTCCGCGCCATCGTCGAGCCGCCGATCGCCCGGATCACGGCTGCGCGGGCGACCACCCGAGACCTCATCCAGTTGGAGGAACTCGTCAGGGCGATGGAGGCGGGCGTCACGAAGGAGCGCTACGCCGAGCTCGACCGCGCGTTCCACGAGGCGATCGCGCACTACACGCACAATCCCCTGCTCGCGCTCATCAACGAGCAGATCGCGATTCAGATCGCGCCGAGCCGGGCGAGCCGCTACCAGACCAGAGCGCGCCGCACCGCGTCGAGCGTCGCCCATCGGCGCATCTACGAGGCGATCGCCGCGGGCGACGGGGAACTCGCCGAGCAGGAGGCCCGCGCTCACGTGCAGGACATCAGCAGGGAGATCGCGCGCACCGCCGAGGACGGGGATCGCCGCCGGGGGTTGCGCGCGCGGTGACGCAGCACACGAAACAAATGATTGACTTTTAAATGTCGGACTTATTACAATCCTGGTATGGCACTGACGCCCGGCCCGGAGATGGTTCGCCTCGAACCGTTGAGCACACGTTCACTCGCCACCCGTGCGCGGGAGCGGCTACTCGAGGCGATTCACTCCGGCGCGTTCGACGACGCGTTCCCGGCTGAACAGGAGCTCGCGAAGCAGCTCGGCGTCAGCCGGCCGACCGTGCGGACGGCCCTCCGCTCCCTCGAGGAGGACGGGCTCATCATTCGTCAGCGCGGAATCGGGACCCGGGTCAAGGTGTCCGTGGCCCGCATGCGCATGAACCTGGATCGCGTCGTGGGGTTCTGGAATCTGA
>JAPSIU010000231.1 GCA_031178565.1 Leucobacter sp.
CACCCGCTCACGTCGTGGGCGGCCGCGCGCGGGATCCCCGTGTGGGGGGACATCGAGCTCGGGTGGCGGCTGCGCGACAAGACGCCGCGCATCGCCGACTGGATCTGCATCACCGGCACCAACGGCAAGACCACGACGACGCAGCTGACCGCGCACATGCTCGTGGCGGGCGGCCTCCGCGCGACGCCGGCCGGGAACATCGGCCTTCCGATCCTCGACGCGCTCCGCGACCCGCAGGGCTACGACGTGATCGTGGTGGAGCTGTCGAGCTTCCAGCTGGAGCGCCTCCCCGAGATCTCCCCGTACGCGAGCGCGTGCCTCAACATCGCCGACGATCACCTCGACTGGCACGGCAGCCCCGAGGCGTACCGAGCCGCGAAGGCCAAGGTGTACTCCGGCACGCAGGTCGCGTGCGTGTACAACCGGGCCGACGCGGCGACCGAGCGCATGGTCGAGGAGGCCGACGTGGTCGAGGGCGCACGAGCGATCAGCTTCGGGCTGGACACCCCGCCCCCCAGCGGATTCGGCCTCGTGGAGGGCATCCTCGTCGACCGCGGTTTCCACGCGGAGCGCAGGAACGAGGCGTACGAGCTCGTCACCGTCGCCGAGCTCGAGGAGCGGGGGATCGCCGCGCCCCACATGCTGCAGAACGTGCTCGCGGCCAGCGCGCTCGCCCGTTCGCGCGGCGTCGAGCCGGCCGAGGTGGCGAGCGCGATCCTGAGCTTCCGGCCGGATCCCCACCGCGCCCAGCAGCTCGGAGAGCGGGCGGGCGTGCACTGGGTGGACGACTCGAAGGCTACGAACGCGCACGCCGCCGACGCGTCGCTGCGCGCGCTGCGCGACGTCGTCTGGATCCTCGGGGGCCTCCTGAAGGGCGTGGACATCGACGAGCTCGTCGGCGAGCACGCGCACCGGCTCCGTGGCGCCGTCGTGATCGGCGTCGACCGGGAGCCGGTGCTCGCAGCGCTGCGCCGGCACGCACCGGGTGTGCCGTGCCTTGAGATCGTGCCGCGCGCCGACGTCGACGCCCGGGAAGCGGTGGAGGACGGGGGCGCGGGGGACATCATGACGAGGGCGGTGCAGGCCGCGCTGTCGCTCGCGAGCGCCGGCGACACCGTGCTGCTCGCGCCGGCGACGGCGTCGATGGACCAGTTCAAGGACTACCCGGACCGCGGGCGGCAGTTCCAGGCCGCGGTCCGCGAGCTTGCCGGGGGTGAGGCGGGTGACGCCGAGGCAGCCGGACGCTGAGCCGAGGGTCCCCGGCCAGGCCCGCATTCGGCTGGGCTCGGCGCTGCGGGCGGGCTCGGACCGCACCGTGGCGGGACTCTACGCGATCACGCTGCTGCTCGTGGGCTTCGGGCTCATCATGGTGCTCTCCTCCTCGTCGATCACCTCCTACCTCGACGACCAGGGCTTCTTCGGCGGGTTCTGGCGGCAGGCGTCGTTCGCGATCATCGGCCTTCCGCTGATGCTCATCGCCGCTGCGATGCCCGTCGGCTTCTGGAAGCGCTGGGCGTGGGTGCTCCTCGGAGTCGGCATCGTGCTGCAGCTCCTCGTGTTCACGCCGCTGGGCGTGGAGGTCTACGGCAACCGGAACTGGATCCAGATCGGCGGATTCGGGGCGCAGCCCTCCGAGGCGCTCAAACTCGCGCTCGTGATCTGGATCGGCGCCGTCCTGCTGAAGAAGGAGCCGCTGCTCGGGCAGATGCGGCACGAGATCATCCCCGTGATCGTGCCCGGTGCGGTCCTGGTGCTCGGTCTCGTGCTCCTCGGCCGCGACCTGGGGACCGTGCTCATCATGGCCGGACTCGTCATCGGCGCGATGTACTTCGCGGGGATCAGCGGCAAGACGCTGGGCGTGATCGCGCTCGGCGGCGCGCTGGCGGTCGTCTTCTTCGTCGTCACGAGCCCCAACCGCATGCAGCGCCTCTTCGGCCACGCGAGCGGGAACGAGGACTACAGCGGGCTCGGCTGGCAACCGCTGCACGGCCTCTGGGCGCTCGCCGGCGGCGGGTTCTTCGGCGTCGGGCTCGGCGGCTCGAAGGCCAAGTGGTCCTGGCTTCCCGCCGCGGACAACGACTACATCTTCGCGATCATCGGCGAGGAGCTGGGTCTCATCGGGGCCCTGCTCGTGATCGCGCTCTTCGTCGCCCTCGCCGTCCTGCTGCTGCGCGTGATCTCCCGGGCGCGGGACCGCTTCGGCAAGGCGGTGGTCGGCGGCATCCTGGTCTGGATCGTCGGGCAGGCCTTCGTGAACATCGGCGTCGTCATCGGGGTGTTCCCGGTGCTCGGCGTCCCCCTCCCGCTCATCAGCGCCGGCGGCACCGCGCTCATCGCCTGCCTCGTCGCGATCGGCGTCGTGATCTCGATCGCGCGCGACGGAGCCCTGTACCAGGAGGAACTCCAGCACGCACACGGAAGGAAGCAGCGATGACCAGCTATCTGCTCGCGGGCGGCGGGACGGCCGGCCACGTCAATCCGCTCCTCGCCCTCGCGGATCTGATCCGCGACGGAGAACCGGACGCGGAGATCGTCGTCCTGGGCACTCGAGAGGGACTCGAGGCGCGGCTCGTCCCCGAGCGCGGCTACGAGCTCGTGCACATCGAGCGGCTCCCCTTCCCGCGCCGGCCGAATCTCGCGGCGCTGCGCTTCCCCGCGCGCTTCGCCCGCGCCGTCAGGCGGACGAGGGCCCTCATCCGCGAGCGCGACGTCGACGTCGTCGTCGGCTTCGGCGGCTACACGTCCGCCCCGGCGTACCGCGCGGGCGCGCGGGAGGGTGTGCCCGTGGTGATCCACGAGGCGAACGCGAAGCCCGGCCTCGCCAACCGGCTGGGCGCCCGCGGTACGCCCTACGTCGGCGTCACCTTCGAGGGGACGCCCATCCGGAACGCCCGCGTGACGGGGATGCCGCTGCGTCCGGAGATCGCACGACTCGACCGCGCGGCTCTCCGTGCGTCGGCGCGCGAGCACTTCGGACTCGATCCCGAGCGGCGCACGCTGCTCGTCACCGGAGGCTCGCTCGGGGCCCGCGCGATCAACCGCGGGGTCTCCGGATCCGCCGAGGAGATCACGGCGGCGGGGATCCAGGTGCTGCACGTGTGGGGAGGGCTCACCGAGCTCGAGGATCCCGCCGTCGAGGGCTATCGCGTGATCCCGTACTGCGACCGGATGGACCTCGCCTTCGCGGCCTGCGACCTCGCCGTCTCGCGGGCGGGATCGACGACGGTGAGCGAGCTCTCGGGGCTCGGGATCCCCGCGGTGTTCGTCCCGTACAGCCACGGCAACGGCGAGCAGCGCTTCAACGCCGCCGGCGTGGTCTCCGCGGGCGGGGCGCTGCTCGTCGAGGACGCGGAGCTCACCCCCGCGTGGGTGCGGGACACGCTGATCCCGCTCGTCGGCGACGGCGCGCGGCTCGCCGAGATGTCGGACCGCGCGCGGGGGGCCGGAACGCTCGACGGGACCGAGCGCCTGCTCGAGCTGGTGCGCGAGGCGGTCGCCCGCGGGTAGCCGGAGGGGCGCGGAGCGCGACGGGCCGGGCGGGACGCTGGTTCAGCGTCGGGAACGGGCCGCACGGTACGCTTGAGTGTTGGTTCGTGCTGAGGAGGCCAGATGATCTACCCCGATCTCGACATGGAGATCCCCGACGAGCTGGGGCGCGTTCACTTCGTCGGCATCGGCGGCTCGGGGATGAGCGGCATCGCCCGCATGATGCATCAGGCGGGGGTGCCGGTCACCGGCTCCGATCGGAGCGCGAACTACTCCACGCAGGCGCTCGAGGAACTCGGGATCCCCGTCGCCGTCGGGCACGACGCGGAGAACGTGGGCGATGCCGACACGCTCGTGGTGACGGGAGCCCTCTGGCAGGACAACCCCGAGTACCGCCTCGCGCTCGAGAAGGGCCTCCCCGTGCTGCACCGCTCCCAGGCGCTCGCGTGGCTCGCGCGCGGCAAGCGCGTCGTGTCGGTGGCCGGCGCGCACGGCAAGACCACCTCCACCGGCATGATCGTGACCGGGCTCCTCGGCGTCGGCGCCGATCCGTCCTTCGTCAACGGCGGCGTCATCGAGTCCCTGGGCGTCAGCTCGGGCCCGGGATCCGACGACCTCTTCGTGATCGAGGCCGACGAGTCTGACAAGTCGTTCCTCCTCTACGACACCGCTGTCGCGCTCATCACGAACGTCGATCCAGAGCACCTCGACTTCTACGGCTCCCGCGAGGCGTTCATGCGGGCCTTCGTGGACTTCGCCGGAGGAGCGCGCGAACAGGTCGTCATCTCGGCCGACGATCCGGGGGCGATCGAGGTGCTCGAGGCGCTGCGATCCTCGGAGAACGGAGTGCCGATCCGGACGTTCGGCGAGGCGGAGGACGCCGACGTGCGCATCGTCTCGGTCGACGACTCCGGCCCGGTGCGCTTCGTCGTCGAGCTCTCCGGCCCCGACGGCGCGGCGCGATGGCTCGAGGCGCAGCTCTCCGTCTACGGCCGGCACAACGCGGTGAACGCCGTCGGCGCGCTCGCGGTGCTCACGGGGCTCGGATTCGACGCGAAGGAGGCGCTCGACGCGATCGCCGGCTTCGGGGGGACGAAGCGTCGCTTCGAGTTCCACGCCGAAGTCGGGGGAGTGCGGGTGTACGACGACTACGCGCACCACCCCACCGAGGTCGCCGCGCTGCTCGACTCCGCGCGCGCGGTCGTGGGGGACGGACGGCTCATCGCGATCCATCAGCCCCACCTGTTCAGCCGGACGCGTCTCTTCCACCGCGAGTTCGCGGAGGTGCTCGAGCGGGGCGCCGACCACACGGTCGTGCTCTCGGTGGACGGCGCGCGCGAGGATCCGGTGCCCGACGTGACGGGTGCGCTCGTCGCCGACGACTTCGCAGACCCCGAGAGGGTCGCCTACCTCGACGACTGGCAGCGCGCTGCGGACTACCTCGCGGAGATCGCCCGCCCGGGCGATGTGATGGTGACGATGAGCTGCGGAACGGTGTACCAGATCATCCCGCAGGTGGTCGCGG
>JAPSIU010000232.1 GCA_031178565.1 Leucobacter sp.
AGGTAGCTCCGCATGATCGGCTTGATGTAGGCGTCGAGCACCGCGGTGCTCGTGCGCTCGTACTCGCGGTACTCGCGGGAGAGCTCGTGCGAGAGCGTGACCTCGACCTCGGGCGCCTCCTGCGCGAGGATCTCGCGCATCCTCGACTCGTGCCCGGGATTCGCGTAGGCGTGCAGGAAGGCGACCGCGACCGCGTCGTAGCCCCGCCTCGCGATCTCGCGCGCCGTCTCGCGCGCGTCGTCCTCGTCGAGGGGCGTCAGGATCCCGCCGTCGAAGGTGCTCCGCTCCGCGACCTCGAAGGTGTCGTATCGCTCGAGCAGGGGTTCGGGCTTCCGGTAGGCGATGTCGTACATCACCCTTCGGTCGGTGCGCCCGAGCAGGTACACGTCGCGGAAACCGCGGGTCGCGATGGTGGCGATCCGCGCTCCCGTCCGCGTGAGCAGCGAGTTGAGCCCCAGCGTGCTGCCGTGGTTGAACGTCTCGACGTCTTCGGGCTCCGCCTCGGCCTTGTCGAAGGCCGCGAGCACACCGGCCGTCGGCTCCTTCGGCGTCGTCGGCACCTTCTCGAAGCGCAGCTCCCCGGTTTCCGGCACGAGCTTCACGACATCGGTGAATGTGCCGCCCACGTCGATGGCGATCCGTACGTTTTCAGACATGCGTGTTATTCCTCCCCTGGTGGGTGGTGGTGAGAGATTCGAGGTCCGCGGACGGTTCCGCGGTTCGGTCAGCGTTTGCCGCGTCCGGCGGCGGCGAGGCCGACCGCCGCGAGGATGATGAAGCCGGTCACCATGTCCTTGAGCTGCGGGTTCAGGTTCAGCAGGTCGAAGCCGTTGCCGATCAGTGCGATGAGGAAGACACCCGCGACGGATCGCCAGACGGCGCCGATACCGCCGTAGATGCTGGTGCCGCCCAGGATCACCGCCGCGATCGCGCTGAGCTCGAGCCCGGCACCGGCGAGCGGCTGCCCCGAAGCGATGCGCGAGACCCCGATGGCCGCGGCGGTACCGGCGGCCAGCCCGCTGATGACGAAGACGATGATGCGGGTGCGGGTGACGTGGAGGCCGGAGAGCTCGGCCGCCTCCGCGTTGCCCCCGACCGCGTAGACGTGCCGGCCGAACACGGTGCGCGACAGCACGAACCAGAGGACCGCGACGACGGCCACCATGACGAACACCGCGACGAAGATCCCGCCGACGCGGTCTCTGCCCAGGGCCGTGAACCCGGGGATCGTCACCGTGATGAGGCTGCCGCCCGTGATGAGGACGGCGATCGTCGTGAAGATCATGGACGAGGCGAGCGTCGCCAAGAAGGAGTGGACCCGCAGCTTCGTGATGACGGCGCCGTTGAACGCGCCGAGCACGAGCCCCACGACGGGGGCCGCCAGGAGCGCGAGCCAGACGTTTCCCGTCGCCATCGCGAGCCACGCCGCGACCACACCTGCGACGCTGTAGATCGCGCCCGTCGACAGGTCGAAGTTGCCCGAGATGATGACGAACGTGCCCGCGGACGCGATGATCAGGAGCGGTGCGTTCTGATTCAGGATGTTGACGATGTTGCCGAATGTGAAGAACGACGGCGACAGGATCGCCAGCGCGATCAGCACCGCCGCGAGCAGGATCAGCACGGCGTACTCGATGACGACCTCGGTCACCGAGAATTTCTTGCGCGCGCGAACCCGCGTCGCGGTGGTGTCGGCGGCCTCGCTCATGCTGCCGTCTCCTCTCCTGGTGCGACGTGGAAGAGCCGGAACAGCACGTCCTCCACGGTGGTCTGCTCGGGGACGATCTCCCCGAAGGTTCGGCCGCTCGAGACCAGGTAGGCCCGATGCGCGAGCTCCATGATCTCCTCGTGCTCCGAGGAGATCAGCAGCACGCCGATCCCCTCCGCTGCGAGTCTCGCGATCAGCTCGTAGATGGTCCGCTTGGCCCCGACGTCGACCCCGCGGGTCGGTTCGTCGAGGATGATCATCTTCGGCCCGGCCGCGAGGGCCTTGCCGAGGAGCGCCTTCTGCTGGTTCCCGCCCGAGAACCATCCGGCCGGCAGTTCGATGTCGAGCGGCCGCATCTCGAGCGCGCGGGCCTGCTCGAGCGCGGCCTCCCGCTCGGCCCGCCTGCTGACGACCCCGGCCCTGGAGCGCGCGGACAGGCTCGCGAGTGCGATGTTCTCCCGCACGGATCGTTCGAGCACGAGACCGTCGCGGTGCCGATCCTCCGAGACGAACACGAGTCCCGCCTCGATCGACGCCTTCGGAGTACGGCCGGTCCAGTCGGCTCCCCCGAACTCGACGCGGCCGCTCACGATCTCGTCCACTCCGAAGACCGCGCGCAGGCACTCGGTCCGCCCGCTGCCGACGAGGCCGAGCAGGCCGACGATCTCACCCGCCCGCACCTCGAACGAGATGTCCTCCACGCCGGTGCGCGTCCGCAGTCCCTCGATCCGCAGCAGCGGAGCCTCCGACATCGACGGGGCCTGCGGGCGCTCGGGATAGGCCTGCTCCATCTCGCGTCCCAGCATGGCCGTGACGAGGTCGTGCTTCGTCACCCGGGCCCCGTCGACGGTCTCGATCCTGCGGCCGTCGCGCATGACCGTGATGTGGTCGGCGACACCGAGCACGGAGTCCAGGAAGTGCGAGACGTAGATGACGCAGCAGCCCCGGTCGCGCAGCGTGCGCATGAGGTCCTCGAGCTGCGCCATCTCGTGCGCGGTGAGCGACGAGGTCGGCTCGTCCATCACGATCACCCGGGCGTTCCGCGCGAGCGACCTCAGGATCTCCACCTTCTGCTGGTCGGCGATCCTCAGGTCCCGCACCCTCGCGCGCGGGTCGAGGCCGAAGCCCACCTCGGCGTCGAGCGCGGCGAAGCGCTCCTCGAGATTGCGCCTCTCGACGCCGAAGCGGTGCTGCTCGGCTCCGAGGAACACATTCTGGGCGACCGTCAGATCGGGGACGAGCGCCAGCTCCTGGGCGATCATCGCGACACCGGAGCGTTGCGCGATGCCGGGGTTCCAGCGCTCGACCGGGGCGCCGTCGACGAGGACTTCGCCCTCGTCGGCGGAGTAGACTCCGGCGATCACCTTGCCGAGCGTGGATTTGCCCGCGCCGTTCTCCCCGACGAAGGCGTGGATCTCTCCGCTCCGCACCGCGAGGGAGACGTCGTCGAGCGCCTGGGTGCCGCCGAAGCTCTTGCCGACGTTCCGGAGCTCGACGAGCACCGTTCCGGCCATCGACTCGGGCACCGGGCTATCCGTTCCACTCGCCGGTGAAGTCCGGTGCGGCGTCCAGATCCTCCTTCGTGGCGATCGGCCCCAGGTCCACGAGCGAGTCGGCGTCGACGACCGGCTCCACCTCCTCGCCCCGCAGCGCGTTGACGGCCTGCTCGAGCGCCGCCTCGCCCATGCTCACGGGGAAGTTCAGGAAGTCGTTGGTCCACTTCCCGTCGCGCACGGCCTGCACGGCCTCGGTCGTCCCGCCACCACCGGTGAGGAAGACGCTCGAGGGATCGATGCCCGCGTTCTCGAGCGCGATCTGCGCACCGAGGGTCTGCTGGTCGGCGTTGCTGAGGATGCCGTTGATGTCCTTGTTGGCCTGAAGCAGGTTCGAGACCGCCGTCAACGACTTGTCCCGGTCGTAGGCGCCCTCGACGGTTCCGACGATCTCGATGTTGTCGTGCTCGCCGAGCACCTGCTCCCAGGCCTCGATGCGCTCGATGTCGAGCGGAGAGTTCAGCAGGCCGGCGAGCAGGCCGATCTTGCAGGGATCGATGTCCTCGCAGTATTCGACGACCGTCTCGGCCTGGAGCTTCGCGCCGTTCGCCGGCGGAGAGGCGACGGTGGAGACGACACCCTCCACCTGCGGTTCCATCTCGTTGATGTCGGGGCCGATGGGGTTGAGCACGGACACGACGGGGAGATCGTTTCCGAGCGGGAAGGCCGCGTTCAGACCGGGGCCGTCGTGCGGCACCACGATCACCGCGTCGGCCTGCCCGGTGGTGCCCGCGTTCTGCAGCTGGGAGAGCTGCGTGTTCGCATCGAACTGACCGTCCTGGATCTTCGTCTCGATCTCGATGCCGAGTTCGTCCGAGAGCTCGGCGGCCCGCTTCTCGATCCCCTCGTAGACGGCCTGGTTGTAGCCGTTCTGCGAGGAGGCCGCGAGGAACACGATCGAGTACGACTCGTCTCCGCCCGCTCCGCCGCCGTCTGAACTGCATGCGGCGAGGCTCGCGCCCAGCGCCAGCACGCCGATGCCCGCGAGCATTCGAGGAAATTGCTTCATTGCACTCTTCTTTCTTGCGTGAGGTGGTGTTTCGGGAAAGACCTGCGAGCCGGTTCAGCTCTTCGAGACGCCGTGATCGATGCGGTACAGCCTGGCGACGCCGACCTCGGCTCCGTCCAGCAGGGCCGCGAGCTCGGGCGCCTTCCGCCCGCGGTTCGGGTGATCGATCCACTCCCGGTATGCGGCCTCGTCGGGCCACAGGGCGCTGACGAGGATCTCTCCCGAGCCGTCCGTCGCGACCGATATCTCCGACGCGACCGCCCGCGTCAGATCCAGCGACTCCTGCAGGATCCGCTCGGCACGGTAGAGGTCGAGGATGGGCTCCACCCGATCTGCCCCTGCGCTGAGGGTCAATACGCTTCGAATCATCGTGGCTCGGTACTCCGTCGTCTCGCCATGCACACACGTCTCCGGTCAGGTTTCGAAGATAGCGCCGAGGCCCTCGGGAACTCTGTGCACACTGCACATGTGCAACCGGCCGTAGAATGCATGTATGCGAATCGGCGTGAGCATCACCCCCGCGAGAATCACGGGAGTCGTCGTCGCGGCCGACGGAAGCCACGGATCGTACTCCATCGAGACCGCCGAGGATGACCTCGCCGACGGGCTCGATCTCCTGCTGCTGCGGCTTCTCGAGTCGGCCCCCGAGCCGTTCGCGAGCGGTCGGGATGTCTCCGGCATCGTCTTCGACGTGAGCGATCTGCTCGAACCGCGGTCCGCGGCGCCGACGACCC
>JAPSIU010000233.1 GCA_031178565.1 Leucobacter sp.
CTGCTCGGCGGCGACACCATCGCCGCCGGCTACCTGGAAGCACCGGATGAGGCGGGCAGTACCTTTTTCCTTGAACTCGGGGCGCTCGAGGATGCGCTTGAAGACCGCGATGGTGAGATCGAGGTCCTTGTACTCCTCCATGTCGAGGTTGATGAACTTCTTGGGGCTCGCCGCCGCCGCGCGCTCGAACAGCGGAACGAGCTGCGTCTCGATGTGGCCGACCGCCTCGTCGAACGCCCAGTGGTTGTGCGGCGCGACCGTCGAGGAGACCTTGATCGACACGTAGTCGACGTCGGGGCGCGAGAGCAGCTTGTGCGTGCCCGCGAGGCGACGCTCCGCCTCGTGCTCGCCCAGGATCGCCTCGCCCAGGAGATTGATGTTGAGCCGGACGTCGTCCTTCCTGATCTTCGCGATCGCAGGGCCGAGCTTCGCGTCGCTCGCGTCGATGATGAGGTGGCTCACCATCTGGCGCAGCACCTTGCGGGCGATGGGCACGACGACCTTCGGCAGCGGCTTGGCGAAGGCGCCGCCCAGTCCGATCGCACCGCGCAGGGGCGCGGGCAGGAACTTCGGGGTCAGCGGAACGAGCTCGTTCAGCTTCTTCGCGGCGGCGCTCAGATCCTCCGGTCGCACGACTCCGTCGACGAAGCCGACCGTGAAGTCGAGGCCGTTCGGGTCGCGCAGGACGCCGGCCAGTCGTGCGGCCGACGCGTCGGCGGGAATCTCGGCCGCCTCGGCGAGCCACTTCCGCACGAGTGCGATCGCGGGATCGGCGAGATCCTGGGGGCGGACGGCGGCGGGCGAGATGCTGGTGGAATCTGCGTTGCTGGCGGAGTCGACGGTGCTCACGGGTGTGCCTTTCGATAATGGCGGGAAGCGCTGCTGTGCGCCTCATGTAGCCAGTGTGAGGCGGGTTAAGCGTAAAGTACAGCGAATGTTTCTGTAGAATAACGTGTAGTAAATCCGATGCTTTGAGTGTCTGCGACGGACGCTCGCCACGGCCTGGAGGGAGCTCGCGATGCTCGAGATGAAGCGGCTCCGGCTGCTCTGGGAGCTGCACGCCCGGGGGACGATCGCCGCAGTGGCCGAAGCGCTCAACTACAGCCCCTCGGCGGTCTCCCAGCAGCTCGGGATCCTGGAGCGCGAAGCCGGGGTCCCGCTCCTCCGCAAGAGCGGGCGCACGCTCGAGTTCACGGCGGCGGGGGATGCGCTCGTCGCCGAGACCGGGGAGCTCCTCGCCGGGCTCGAACGTGCTGAGGCGGCTCTGCATCGCGTGCGTGCGGAGGTGACCGGGAGCATCCGCGTGGCGGCCTTCCAGACCGCGATGCTCGCGATCATGCCCGGGGCCCTGCGGCGCCTGCGCGAGAGCTATCCCGGGCTGCGAGTCGAGGTCGTGCAGTACGAACCCGGGGCCGCGCTGCAGGAGACCTGGGCGCGCGGTTTCGACCTCGTCGTGGCGGAGCAGTACCCCGGTCACTCCACGGAGCACTTCGGAGGCCTGGACCGGGAACCGCTCACCCGGGATCCGATCAGACTCGCGATCCCGCCGCGCGGCGCGGGCGACCCGCTGTTCGACAGTGTCGGGTGGATCGGGGACCTTGCGGAACTCCCGTGGGTGATGGAACCGCACGGCGCCGCGACCCGGCACTGGGCGGAGCAGGCCTGCCGCCTCGCGGGTTTCGAACCCGATGTCCGCTACGAGGCCGCCGATCTCCAGGCGCATGTGCGCTTGATCGAATCGGGCAACGCCGCTGCGCTGCTGCCGGGGCTCGTGCACGTCGGTGTGACGGCGGGAATCCGGCTCATCGAACTCGACGGGAGTCCGCACCGGACGATCTTCACGGCGGCCCGGGCGTCGCAGGGGGCGCATCCGGCGCTCGCCGCGGTGCGCGAGGCGCTCGCGGACGAGGCCGTCGCACTCAGTCTCGAGTGACCGGGGGAGCCTTCGGGTCGAGAAGCGCCGACTCGAGCAGGGCATGCGTGCTCAGGCTTCCGGGCGTAGGGTGGTGACGTTGACACGAACCGTCGCCGCCTCCGGGAGGGAACGCATGAAGATCATCAGCTACAACCTGCGGAAGAACCGGGCCGTCGCCGAACTCGGCGCGCTCGCCGACGACCACGGCGCCGATGTTCTGTGCCTGCAGGAGGCGGAGGCCGTCGCGCTGCCGGCGCACCTCGGCCACATGAGTCTGGTGCACGCGACGGAGCGCAATCGTCTCGGCCTCGCGATGTACGTTCGCGAGGAGCGCTTCCGTCCCCGCTCCGCTCACACCTTCCAGCTGAAGAAGTCCCTGCACGACCGGTTGCTCGCGCCCGCCCACGAGCGCCTGCTCGGTGCGCGGCTGCACGACCTCGAGACGGGGCGGGACTTCGTCGTGGCCTCGTTCCACGCCGCGCCCCTGACGGCGCTCAACTCGCTGCGCCGACACCAGATCCACGCCGCGCTCGCCGAGCTCCGCCAGCTCGGCCCGGGCTTGCCGGCGCTCATGGTCGGCGACTACAACTACCCGGTGTTCAAGGGCCGCCTCGACCTGGAGATGCGGGATCACGGGTACGAACTCAGCCTCAGCGATCGGCGCACCTACACCCGCTACAAGATGTTCCGCGGGCACTTCGACTTCGCGACGTCGTCCGGCCTGGACATCGCGAGCGTGCGCACCCTGGATCGAGGCACCTCGGATCACCTCCCGATCCTCGTCTCGGCGGTGCTGAGTGCGGAGCACGCGGTGCCCGTTCCCGCCTGAACCCGTCCGGACCCGCCTGGATCCGCCCGACCGGAAGCGATCAGGGCCCGGCCTCAGGATCCGCGGGTCGCGAGGTGGGCCGGGATCTCGGCCACCGAGTCGAGGATCACGGCGTGCGGCTGCCCCGCGAAATCGGCGCGACCCAGCTTCCCGGTCAGCACGCCGACCGTGACGGCGGCACCGGCGTTCGCTCCGGCCCGGACGTCGACGAGCGTGTCGCCGGCGACGAGCACGCCGTCGACCGACAGTGTGCCCGTGCGCTCCATCGCCCGGTGGATCATGTAGGGAGCCGGTCGGCCGGCCGCGACCTCGTCGCCGCAGACGAGCGCGTCGATCGTGGCGGCGCCGGAGCCGATCCCCGCGGCGGTGCGGGAACCCGCCTCCTCGCGCCCGTCGGTGCGGGATCTGTCGCGGCTCTCGACGGTCCAGCCCAGCCGATCCAGGATCCCGGCGGCCACGTCGCGCGAGAACCCCGTCGTGAGCGCCACCTTGATCCCCGAGGCGCGGAGCGAGGCGATCGCCTCGGGGGCGCCGTCGATCGCACTCGGCGGGGCAGCCGAATAGAGATCGCGCAGAATCGTGCGGAACCGCTCGAAGGCGGCGTCGACCTTGCCGTGCGGGACCGCGGGATCCCCGCCGCCGAGCTCGATGAGCGCGGTGATGGCGGCGCGTTTCTCGGTGCCCATCCAGGTCTGGAGGTCCTCGGGAGAGACCGCGACGCCGGTCTCCTCGACCGCCTCCTGCAGCGCCCGGTAGACGGCCCCTCCGTCATTGACGGTCGTTCCGGCCATGTCGAAGACGGCGAGGGTGATCATGGGGCTCCTTGCGAGTCGGTACGTGGATCGTTCGGGTGTTCGGCGCGCGCTCAGAAGAGGTCGGCGGCCTCGTCCGGCGTCCGCCGGGCGAGGGGCGTGCGATGCTGGGCCCTGTTCTCGATCGCGAACGTCGCCATCGTCGGAAGGTAGCGGTCGTCGGCGGTCTCGATGACGGATCCGAGCTCGTCGTAGGCGAGGCGGCGCACCCGCAGCAGCGGCGCCCCCGGCGGGATCCGCAGCTGTTCGACCTCGAGCGGGTGCGCGGCGACGGCGTCGATGACGTGTCGCGCCCGCATCGGCACGATGCCGGCGGTTCGCAGGATCTGGTAGAGGCTTTCGCTGAGATCCGCGGCGAGCAGGAACCTGCCCACGTCGTACGGGAAGAGGGAGCGCTCGAGCATCGCGGGTTTGTCGTCGAGGAGACGGACGCGGATGACCTCGACGACGGGCGAGTCCGGGGCGATCCGGAGCTCCCGCGCGATCTCCTCGCTGGCCGGTCTGCGGCTGGCCTCGATCACACGCTGGCCGGGGGTGAGGCCCAGCTCGCGCGCCCACTCGGTGAGGGACATGAAGGTCTCGAAGGACTGCGCGGGGGCCGTGTGCTGCACGCGCGGGGGCGCTCCGCGACCGCCCGCGATCATGCCCTCGGCGCGGAGGGCGGCCAGGGCCTGCCGCACGGGTCCGCGCGAGGTGCCGAACTCGGCGACGAGCGAGACCTCGCTCGGCACGCGTTCGCCGGGTCGCCAGACACCGGTGCGGATGCGGTGCACCATCTCCGCGTAGAGCCTCGCGTGGAGCGTCGAGTTCTCGGTCATGCGGACAGACTATAAGTTGTCATGACCAGTTTTCCGGCCGTGCGGATGAGCGTTCGGTGAACAAGAGGTTGCGGCGTTCGGTCCACTTGCGGCACTCGATGAACGCTCGGAGAATACCCCTTTTTCGAGTTGTTATGACTACTTTCCGGCCCGCAGGATCGAGGCATGACCTCACCCTCAATCGCCCGCGCTCCCCGCATCGTCGTGGTCGGCGCCGGCATCATCGGACTCGCCCACGCGGTCGCGGCCCTCGATGCGGGCTACCGCGTGACCGTGGTGGAGCAGGACGCCGCCGCGGTGCTCGCGAGCGTGCGCAACTTCGGCCACATCGGCACCTCGGTGCAGTCGGGCGAGATCGGCGAGCTGGCTCGCGAGGCCAACCCGATCTGGCTCTCGCTCGTGGAGCGCGCCGGGGTCGATGCCCGACGATCGGGCACACTCGTCGTCGCGAGGACGCGGGCGGAGGAGGCCGTGCTGCAGGAGCTCATCTCGGAGCGTCCACCCGAGGGCGCGCGGCTGACGAGCGGCGCCGAGGCCGCCGAGATGCTGCGGATCGACGCGACGCCCCTCGCCGGCGCGCTCCTCCCCGCCGACATCACGGCGGTGCGCGGATCCGCCGTG
>JAPSIU010000234.1 GCA_031178565.1 Leucobacter sp.
CTTCGTCGTTTCGGCGCACCGGAGAGTTCAGCGTCCTCCGCGGAGCTCAGCGTCCTCGCGTCCTCGGCGCGCGACGAACAGCAGATACTTCTCCAGCGCGTACTCCGGGTCCCGGCTCCCGCCCTTGAGCATCCACTCGGTCTCCGCGGCCAGGTCGATGCAGCGAGCGAGATCCTCCTCGCGCCAACCGCGCATCTCGCGCTGAGCGCGCTCGACCTGCCACGGGGCCATGCCGAGCTCCTTCGCGAGCTGTCCGCTCGGGCCGCCGGCGCCGTACACGCGCGCCATCGCACGGACCTTCATGTTGAGCGCCGCGAGCATCGGGATCGGGTCGATCCCCGTCGACAGCGCCTGCCGAAGCAGCACCAGCGCCTCGGCCGCACGTCCCGCCGTGGCCGCGTCTGCCACCTTGAAGGCGTTGGTCTCCACCCGACCCTCGGTCGAGCGGTTCACCTCCTCCTCGGTGATCCGGGATCCCGCATCCGAGACGAGTTGCGCGCACGCGCCCGCGAGTTCGCCGATACCGCCGGAGTAGGCTGCCGCGATCATGCGCAGCGCACCGGGCGTGATCTGCGCCCCGAGCCGCCGGAACTCCGACTGGGCGAACGCGAGGCGATCCTGGTCCCGCTTCACCTCGGGGCAGACCACCTCGATCCCCCCGCCGGCGCCTCCTCGGATCAGATCCAGCAGCGCCTTCCCACGCTGGCCCCCGGCGTGGCGGAGGACGAGGGTCGTGTCGTCGGCGGGCTCCGCCACGTACCGCTTCGCGTCCTCCAAAAACGCGTCGGAGCACTTCTCCACGCTCTCCACCCGGATCAGCCTCGGTTCGGCGAAGAGCGACGGGCTCGCGATGGTGAAGAGCTCTCCGGCGGTGTAGCTCGCGGCGTCGACGTCGTGGACCTCGAGCTCGTCGTGCGCGCTCTTCAGCGCGTCGCGGATCGCCTGGTTCGCGCGGTCGGCGAGGAACGCCTCGGGTCCGCTCACGAGGACGACGGGCTCGGGGCGAGCTCCCGTCCAGTCGAGCTGCTCGATCCGCGCCTTCGACGTCGTCTTCGGCCCCGTCCTCGTGTTTCCTCGCGCTGCTGCCACCCCTCAACCCTACTGCGGGCCGCCGACACTACGATCCCCGCTCGACCCAGACACCGAGGCCGGATCCGGTCCCGCTCACGGCGATCGACCCCATACGGTCCGTGCGAAGCGCCCGCGTGCCGGCCCGCTCGAGGGAGGCGAGGGTATCCGGGCTCGGATGACCGTAGCCGTTGCCCTCCCCGACCGATATGAGGGCGACCTCCGCGCCGATCGCCTCGAGCAGTTCGGGATCCTGGTCTCGAGATCCGTGGTGCGCCACTTTGACGACGTCGGCGCGCAGATCGGCGCCGCTGCGCAGGAGCTCGCGGTGCTCGTCCCGGCCGGTGTCCGCGAGCAGCAGGATCGTCGTGTCCCCGGCGCGCACGCGCAGCACGAGGCTCCCGGAGTTGGCATCGGAGGGGGTGCGGCCGGCCTCAGGGGCGAGCGCCTCCCAGTGCAGCGCGCCTTCTCCGCCGACCGTGCCCGCCGCGCCGACCGTGTAGTCCAGGCCCTCGGCTCTGAGCTGCTCGAGCACGGGCCGGTCGGGTCCGTCCTCGGCGTTGGCGGGAGCCACCAGCACGGCCCCGGCCAGCGGCGCGACCTCGCTCAGCGCCCCGACGTGATCTCGGTCGTCGTGGGTGAGCACGAGCAGCGCGATCCGGGTGACGCCGAAGCGCTGCAGGCACGAGGCGAGGAGCTCGGGGTCGTCGCCCGTGTCGACGAGCACGTTCTCCTGCGGGCGATCGGGATCGCGCAGCAGCAGCGCGTCCCCCTGCCCGACGTCGCAGGCGACCGCACTCCAGTTCGAGGGGATCCCGATGCGCGCGACTACGGGCGACACCAGCGTGACTCCCGCGAACGTGCCGCACGCCGAGCAGAGCAGCAGCGCGGCGGCGAGCCGCACCCGGGGCGGGCGCGGCGGCGTGCTCCCCCAGGGCACCCGTGCGATCGACCGCTCTCCGCGCAGGCCGAGCCTGCCCGTGGCGAGCGCCCAGGAGAGCAGTGCGGCCGTTTGCACGGCGGCCAGGAGCAGGGCTCCGGCCCAGCCCTCGGGCCAGGGCCAGCGGGCGAGCGGAAGCTCCGATGCGACCTCGGCGGTCCCGGCGACCCAGCGCGCCGGCACGCTGGCGGCTCGCACGGCGAACGCGCCGAGCGGAGCGGAGAGGGGCAGTGCGAGCAGCGCGACGAGGCCCAGTCCGGTCCCGAGCGGAGCCGCCGGTGCGGCCAGCACGTTCGCCAGGATCCCGACCGCGGGAATGCCCGGTTGCAGAAGGAGGAGCAGCGGCCCGCACGCGAGTTGCGCGGCGGTCGCGACCGCGATCGGAAGCGCCAGCCAGCGCGGCGCGCGGAGTCGCCGGACGAGACCCGCCTCGAGAGCGGGGACGAGGAGCAGGATCCCGCCCGTCGCGGCGACGGAGAGCGCGAATCCCGGGTGCAGCGCCTGCCAGGGATCGAGCAGCAGGAGCGCGAGGACCGCGACCCCGAGCGCGGGGAGCGCTACCGCGCGTTTCCCTCCGTAGCCAGAGATCAGCACCACGGCGGCCATGACGGCTGCGCGTTGCACGCTCGCGTCCGGTCCGACGATCAGTACGAACCCCGCGAGACCGGCGCCGGCCAGCAGCGTCCGGACTCTCCGACCCGCGCCGAGCAGCGCGGCGAGCCCCGTCACTGCGCTCGTAACCAGCGCGCAGTTCGCGCCGGAGACCGCGACCAGGTGAACGAGGGAGGACTCCAGCATGTCCCGTTCGAGTGCCTCGTCGACCAGCCCGGTGTCGCCCACCGCGAAACCGGGGACGAGTTCTGCTCCTGGCACCGTCGATGCGGCCTCGCGGAGCCGCAGCCTCAGCAGCGCGAGCGCCTCGGGGAGACCGGCCGCAGGCGCGGCAGAACTGTCTGCCAGAATCCGATCGACGCCGATGCCGTAGGCGGCTGCCGAGCCGGGCTCGAGGCGATCCGGGCGCCCTCCGACCTCGAGTCGTGTTCCGGGCGCCCACCGGCTTTCGGCGTCGCCCTCCAGCCACAGGATGACCGGCACGTTTCCACTCGCGGTCTCGGCCTGCGCTCGCACCCAGCTCCGCGGCCCGGCGGCGGTGTCGCTCGATTCGGGGAACCCCCGCAGCAGCACCTCGAACTCCAGCGGCCGACGCTCCTCGGCGGCCCCGAGGAGTTCGGGGTCCGAGCGCACCCGCTCGGAGATATCGATCCGGGTCCCGAGCAACAGGAGCACGGCGCAGGCCACCGCGGCGATGCGGAGCAGCCCCGTGCTCAGCCGATCGCGGCGCAGCGCGGCCGTGACGAGCAGTGAGAGCCCGAGACCGCCCCCTCCGAGCGCGAGCCAGCGCCCGCTTCCCGGTTGCGTGATCGCGAATGCCGCACATGCCCACCCCAGCAGCGCGGGAGCCAGCAGGCGCCACCGTCCCGGCGGAGAGCGGGTGCTCCCCGCGCGTCCCCCGGACGTCATACCGTGACCAGTTCGCGGAGGCCCTCGAGCGTCTTCGCACCGATGCCGGACACCTCGAGCAGTTGCTCGACGCTCGTGAAGGCTCCGTTGAGCTGCCGCCACTCGAGAATGGCCTGCGCGAGCGCCGGGCCGACTCTCGGCAGCGTCTCGAGCGCGGCGCCGTCCGCGCTGTTCAGGTTCACGAGCCCCGTGTGCCCCGGTGCCTGGGCGAGGGCATTCGCGCCCGGCCCCGTCGCAGAGGCGCTATCGCCCGCGCCGCCGCCCGCGCCGCCGGCGCCCGCACTGCTCTCGGCAGCGCCTGTCCCGTTCGCGCCCGCACCCGGCTGCGTCGCCGAGGCTGCGCTCTCGGCGTTCGGGATGACGATCTGCTCGCCGTCGACCACCGTCCGCGCGAGGTTGACGGCCGAGAGCACCGCGCTCTCCTTCGCGCCGCCAGCGGCCTCGATCGCTGCGGAGACGCGCGTTCCGGCCTCGAGCTCCACGACGCCCGGGGAGGTCACCTCCCCCACGACGTGCACGAACACGCGTCCTTCGGGCCTGGCCTCGCCGCCACCGGCCGATCGATCCGCGCTCCCGGAGGTCGCATCGGCTTCCTCCCCGCTCGCGGCGGGAGCGAGCGCCGACTCCTCGGATGCCGTGCCCGTGCCCCTCCCGGTTCCCGCTTCGGCGGCCTCGTGGCTCTGCGTCACGGTCATCACGATGGCGATGATCACGGCGGCCACGAACACCGTGGCGCCCGCGAGAGCAGGAACGCTGACCGCACGGAGCAGTCGTTGTCGAACGGTCTGCACCGGACGCCACTCGAGCGCGGCAACCGGTTCGGCCGTCGCGGCGGAGGGCGCGGCCGCCGAGGATGCGACCGCAGGAGTTGCAGCGGCCACGGCGGACCGCTCTCGCCACAGCCCGGCTTCGAGCACCGCCTCGGAGCTCCAACGTTCCGACCCCCCGCCCGCGGCGCGCGGAGGCCGGCTCGGAGAGGCGTGGCGTCCCACGGCATCGGGCGATTCGTCTCGGGTGCGGGGAGTGATCATGCCGCCACGCTAGGCGTGTGCGCGCACCCGATCCACCTCCGAACCACGAGTGGGGACAAGTTCCGCCCGCACACCCGGATCGGTCAGCTGTGGAGGGAGGACCGCGGGAACGGCGGACGACGGGAACGGCGAACGACGAGCGGTCGCGCCAGGCCCTGTTCCTCGTTCACCTGGCGCGAAGTGCGGCCTCAACGACGTGAAGGCGCACTTCGCGCCAAGCGAAGGGGGGAAGTGAGGAGGAATGGGCAAGGGGAAGAGGGGGACGAGGGAAGGGGGAAGGGGGAAGGGGGAAGGGGGAAGGCCCCGGCACCCCCGGCACCCCCCGGGCCCCCCGGGCCCCCCGGGCCCCCCGGCCCCCCCGCCCCCCCCCCCCCCCCCCCCCCCCCCCCCCCCCCCCCCCCCCCCCCCCCCCCCCCCCCCCCCGCGCCCCCCA
>JAPSIU010000235.1 GCA_031178565.1 Leucobacter sp.
GCGACGGCCGAGCGGGATGCGGAGCGGGCGCGAAAGGCCGGAGAGCAGACGCGCGGCGTCTGATCGCCGAGTACTCACGCTCAGCTGGTCAGCAGATGCCCTGAATCCGAGTCCTTCCCGCTGGTTCGCGGAGCCAGGCCCGTCCGTCAACCTTTGCCTGTTCGTCTGCCCCCTTGCCTGTCCATCGACCCGCTTGCCTGTCCGTCTACCCTCTGCCTGTTCGTCTGCCCCCCTGCCTGTCCGCCTACCCGAGGGAACTATCTCCGCCCGAGGGAAGGTTCGCCGACAGAAGGCTCGGGTGGAGACAGTTCCCTCGGGTAGGCGGAGACGCGCGCACCCGCGGCACCCGAGGCGGCGAACTCGGTCGGGCTCGCCGCCTCACCGCGGGTCGGTCTGGCCGCCCGGATCACATCGTGTCGAGCAGATCCTGCATGTGTGCGATCTCTACGGTCTGATCGTCGATCACGGTCTGCGCGAGTTCGATCACCTCGGCGTTCTCCCCGTCGGCGACCTCGGGTTCGGCCATCGCGAGCGCGCCCTCGTGGTGCTCGATCATCTGCTCGAGGAACAGCTTCGAAGCGGCCGGCCCATCGGCTGCCTCGAGCGCCTCGATGCCCTCCTCGCTGATCATGCCGCCGGAGTCGCCGTGACCGGCATGCCCGCCCTCCGCGACGTCCTCGTCCACGCCCCACTCGTCGAGCCAGGCCTCGAGCTGCTCGATCTCGGGGCCCTGCGCGGCCTTGATCTCCTCCGCGAGGGTGACGACGCGCTCATCGACCCCGGTCTTCTCGAGCACGATGTCGGACATCTCGATCGCCTGCTCGTGGTGCGCGATCATTCCCGAGGTGAAGGCGACGTCCGCCTCGTTCACGTCGTCGGGAAGCGCGGTCGTCTGCTCCTGCTCCTCCGAGGTGGTGGCCGGTTCCTCGGGGGCCGCTCCGCCGCTGCACGCGGTGAGTGTGAACGAGGCTGCGATGGCGAGAGCGGCGAACGTCGTGGTGATAGCGGTTCTGGTCTTCATGGGGTACTCCTGTATCGGGTTCGGTCGTGTGCGGCGGGAGCGCGCCGTCGGTCGGCGGGCTCGCTCGAACTGCGCCGCGTGCAGCGGTCGCAGTGACGGTGCCGTGCGCGTCGTCGGGTGACGAGGTCAGATGCGCGGGGCACCGGTGCATCACGTGCGGCTGATACCGAGAGCGTGGAGTGAGGGAGGGCGGGGAGGCGCCGGGCGGGCGCTCCAGCGCGAGTAGACAGCACTCCGGATCGCCGCGAGCCACGACGCCCAGGTCTGGGCCGGGAGGAGGAGGGCGATGAAGAGCACGAAGACGCACAGCAGCGCGAGGGATCCGTGGTGTCCGAGTCCCTCGTGATCCGCGGGCTGCGCTATCGAAGCGGAGGACGCGGACAGCGCCGATGTCGGTGCCGGTGCCGCTGCCGGCGCCGATGCCGATGCGCGGTGGCCCTCGTGCGCGACCGGCAGTTCCGAGTGCGAGACCGATGCGTGGTCCGGGCCGCTCGATGCCGGGCTCTGCACGCCGTGGAGACCCAGGGCGTGCATCGCGGCGAGTCCGATGACGACCGCGAGAGCGATCAGCGCTGCGAGCAGCGCTGTGCGGAGCGGAGCCGTGAGGCCCGGCCCGTGCGGTCGTGATCGGTGGGTGCGCATGTCATCTCGAGTCTATTGACGCCCGATCGCGCGGCGTCTGGCAACTCGATGAGTGCTCGCTGGGAATACCCCGGGGAGGTATGCGGATTCAGTGTGGACTGCTCGCGTGACAGAGACTGCGTCAGTATCCCGATGCTCCCGCGTCGGTGCTCGTCACGTCGGCGCGGTGGAAGTTGAGGTGCGAGCGAGAGGCGGTCGGCCCGCGCTGGCCGAGGTAGCGCGAGAAGGTGGCGCCCGAGCCGTAGGGCCGTTCGGCGGGTGAGGACAGGCGGAAGAAGCAGAGCTGACCGATCTTCATGCCGGGCCAGAGGCGGATGGGCAGGGTCGCGACGTTCGAGAGCTCGAGGGTGACGTGCCCCTCGAAGCCGGGATCGATGAAACCGGCGGTGGAGTGGGTGAGCAGGCCCAGGCGGCCGAGCGAGCTCTTGCCCTCGAGGCGCGCGGCGATGTCGTCGGGCAGGGTCACCTGCTCGTACGTCGACCCCAGCACGAACTCGCCCGGGTGCAGGATGAAGCCTTCGGCCGGATCGACCTCGATGAGCCGGGTGAGCTCGGGCTGCTCGGTCGCCGGATCAATCACCGCGTACTTGTGGTTGTCGAAGAGTCGGAAATAGCGGTCGAGCCGCACGTCGACGCTCGATGGTTGAACCATCGACGCCTCGCTCGGGGAGAGCCGGACGCGGCCGGATTCGAGTTCGGCGTTGATGTCGCGATCTGAGAGCAGCACGTGTTCCAGTTTATGGGGAGCGAGTTGTTCTCCGCCGGTGCAGGCAGAGAATCTCTGAGGAGCACTGTGCACTCGCGGCACGTCGACGATCGCGTGCAGCGCCGACCGATGCTGAAGGAATCAGCCTGCCATGAACAGGCCGCCGTTGACGTGCAGAGTCTCGCCGGTGATATAGCTTGCGGCGTTGCTGGCGAGGAACGCGACGACCGCTGCGATCTCCCGGGGTTCTCCATTGCGAGCCAGGGGAGTATTGCTCAGGAGTGCGTCCCCGCGGTCGGCTACGAGATCGCGCACCATGGGCGTCATGATGGTTCCGGGTGACACGGCGTTCACCCTCACGTCAGGACCGAGCTCCATCGCGAGACTGCGGGTGAGCGCGATGATGCCGGCCTTGCTCGCCGCATAGTGGGCGTGGAGCCTGCTGCCGCGATGACCGGCGACGGAGGCGAAGTTCACGATAGCCGCACCGGGGCAGAGGTGCGGGATGGAGCGGTTGATGAGCGTGAAGACTCCATTGAGGTTGACCGATATCACTCTCTGCCATTCGTCGTCCGTCATATCGGCGACGGCCTTCTCCGGATAGATACCGGCGGCCGGCACCAGGACGTCGATTCCGCCGAACTCGCCGACCGCTTCGCTGACGAGGCGCTCCGCCGATCTGGGGTCCCCGCCGTCGTACTGCACAGTGAGCACCCGTCCCGTCCCATTCCGCAGTCCGACTGCGAGCTCTTCGAGCGCGTCCGCGTCGAGGTCGGCGAGCACGAGGTCTGCTCCTGATCCGGCGAAGAGTGCGGCCACCTCGCGCCCGATTCCGCCCGCGGCTCCCGTGACGAGCACTCGTCGTCCTGTGAAGTCGAAGGTCACGTCGGACGCAGGAGATGTCCGCTCCTGTTGTTGCTGGCTCATTCGCTATCCAATCTTCAGTGTCTCGTCGTTCCGGTGCGGACGCGGAATCAGTACCAGTCTCCGTCGACGACCAGTCCGCCGTCGACGATCATCGTCTGTCCGGTGATGTAGCTCGCTCGTGTTGAGAGCAGGAAGAGAATCACGTCGGCGATCTCCCTCGGCTTGGCGAGCCGTCGGAGCGGAGTACGTGCAATGATACGGTCGAGATCCAGCTCTCCCTTTTCGAGCAGGCCGGCGACGAGTGATGTCTCCACATACCCCGGCGCGACCGCATTGACGCGGATCCCCTGGCCGGCCCACTCGACCGCGAGGGCTCTCGTGAGGCCGTCGATTCCCGCCTTGCCGGCGCAGTATGCTGCCCGCTGCGGCATTCCCATAGTCGCCGCGACGGAAGACAGGTTCACGATGGACGCCCGATTCGAGCGCCGAAGCAGCGGATATGCGGCCTGCGCTGAACGCTGAGTGCCGTTGATGTGAATATCGGTGAGTGCGCTGAACCTCTCGTCAGGGATGTCTGAACTCGGAGCGGGCCGGGATACGCCTGCGGAGTTCACGACCGCATCGAGTCGTCCTTCCTGCTCTTCGAGCGTCGCGTAGGCCGCCGCGATCGAGACGGCGTCCGTGACATCCGCCTGCACTCCTCGGGCCGCTGAGCCGAGTTCGGAGCAGGCTCGGTCGAGGGACCCCTGGTCGAGATCGAGTAGGAAGGCTCTGCCACCTTCTTCGATCCAGCCGCGCGCAACTTCGAGGCCGATGCCCGACGCGCCTCCGGTGATCGCGATGACCGGTGCGTCAACGGCTTCGCATGCACGATTCTGATCAGTCATAGTTGTTTCCTCATTCGTGATCTCATGGCGCTCCGAGCGCCACCGGCGGTTGGGGGAGTTCAGTCTCGTCCACGGGGTGTGGATAAGATCGGATGGTGTCGACGGAGAGCAGGAGCGCGGTCGGGCCGAGGGCCCAGAGCTCTCGCGCGGCGGATATCCTGCGCGACGCGGTTCTCGACGGGACGTTCGTCCCGGGTCAACGGCTTACCCAGGAGATGCTTGCCGACTTCATCGGCACCAGCCGCGTACCGGTTCGTGAAGCTCTCAAGTCGCTCTCGGGCGAGGGGCTCATCAGCCTCGTGGAGAATACCGGGGCGTGGGTGACGTCCTACTCCCAGGCCCAGTGCGTGGAGATGTATCGGGTTCGCGAGCGCTTGGAGCCGCTGCTGCTCGAGCTGTCGTTGCCGCATCTGAGCGATGACGACATCAGTCGTCTCGACGGTCTGTGCGAGCAGATCGACGCCGCGCCCGATGTGAACGCGTTCATCGCGCTTGATCGCGAGTTCCATTTTGCAACCTACGCCGGGCATCGAGAGTTGTTCCTCCATGGGACGGTCGTGCAGCTGTGGAACGCGACGCAGCACTACCGCAGGTCGTTCGTCGAGCGGCAGACGCCGGCGGTCAGGGAGCGGATCGCCGCCGAGCACTCGCTGCTGCTCGATGCGATTCACCGTCGGGATGCGGAGAGCGCGACCACGGTCCTCGAGTTGCATATCCGCCGTACCCGTCTTTCGTTGGCCGAGGCGCGCGGGCCGCGGCCGACGGCAGGGCAGCTGGGGCCACCCGTGTGTCCGCGTGCCCGGCCTCCGCGGCCTCGGCGACCACGTCGGCCAGGTGGGCCAGGCCG
>JAPSIU010000236.1 GCA_031178565.1 Leucobacter sp.
ACTTCCGCAGGATATGCGCCGTCTCCATCGAGAAAGGCTGGATACAAGCTACATCTAGATCTTTTTCTTTTCAAGAGCGTGCTTGGCAGAAACACGAAAGGAGACCGATTCGAGACACTTATTCATGCATCTATGAATGAATAACGTGGCGCTGCGGGCGTCGCACGCGCGGGAGGCGCGCGGGAGACGAGCGGAACGAGCCGCGGAGCTACACCGTCGTGAAGACCTTGCTGGTGATCCGCCACACTCCGTCGCGGCGCACCAGGCCGAAGAAGTTGCGGAAGTCGGCGCCGAGGAACTGCGTCTCGTCGAGCACGGCGTGCGCCACGTCCCCCGTGACGGTGATGCTGTGGATGTCTGAGGTGTACTCCGGCCCCGCCGGCTCCGCGGTCGCCACGACGTTCGCCGCGAAGTCGGCACCGCTCATGGTCGCGTAGTCGCCGCCGAGATATCCCCACATGATCGCGTTCTCGTCGAAGGCCTCCCGCACCGCCTCCGGGTCGGCCGCGGCGCAGCCGTCGACGTACTTCTGGACAGCGGCTCTCACATCTTCGTGCATGCGAACACCCTACAACTTCCCCGCGGGGCGCGAGGCGCGTCCCACGTGCGCACGGAGCGCCAGAGGCATTCTCGCCATGAGCGACACCCTCCGCTGTGCAGGATGCCCCGGCCGCTCCGAAGACCCGGCTCTACGATGTCGAGCATGGAGAACGCACACGCGGCATCGGTCGATGCGGGCCAGAGGACGGCGATCGATCGAGGGGTGCGCCTGGCGACCGAGCTCACCGACCTGCGAGCCAACCAGCTCACCCCGCAGATCTTCGCCGAGCGCGCACGAGACCTCGCGGAGGAGCTCCGGCTCGGATACCGCGCGACCTCGGGCGAGGAGCTCGCCGAACAGGGTTACGGCGGCATCGTCGCCATCGGCAAGGGATCGGTGAATCCTCCCGTACTGGTCGAGCTCTGGCACCCGGGGACCGGACCGCACGGATCGGAGCCGCCGCGCGGAGCGATCGCCCTCGCGGGGAAGGGAGTCACCTTCGACACGGGAGGCCTCTCCCTGAAGCCCGCCGCCTCCATGTACGGCATGCGCACGGACTGCGCGGGCGCGGCGACCGTGCTCGGCGCGCTCGTCGCACTCGCGCTGGCCGGGTGCGAGCAACCGGTCTACGCCGCGCTCCCCCTCGTCGAGAACGTGCCGGGGCCCGCCTCCGCGAGGCCCGGCGATGTGGTGCGCATGCGCAGCGGGGCAGGACTCGAGATCATCGACACCGACTTCGAGGGCCGCGTCATCCTGGCGGACGCCCTCGCGCTGCTCGGCGAATCGGCGCCGGAGGCGATGCTCAGCCTCGCGACGCTGACGCACCAGATCGTCGTCGCGCTCGGCCCGGAGATCGCCGGGGTGTTCGGTCGGGATCCCGACCTCGCCGAGCGGGTGCTCGCCGCCGCGGCGCGAGCCGACGAGGCGGTCTGGAGCATGCCCTGGGCCACGCGATACGGTTCGCAGCTGGTCTCGTCCGCTCCCGGCGCCGACCTCAGGAACCACCCGCTCACCGACACCGGGCGCGCGATCACCGCCGCGCTCCTCCTCGGGGAGTTCGTTCCGGCCGCGATTCCGTTCGCGCACATCGATTTCGCCGGCCCGGCCGTGAAGACGACACCGGACGGCCCGGTCGCCACCGGCTACGGGGTCAGAACCGTCGTCGAGCTCGTCCTCCGCTGGCGTTCTGGCGAGGCGCACGCGTCCGAGCGGGTGTAACGGCGCCATTCCTCATCGACTTGGCTCGAAGTGCGACCTCAACGACAGGAGGCCGCACTTCGAGCCAAGCGAACGGGAGGAGCGACGGGAGCGCGCACTCGCCGGACGGACGCCTCACCGGGTCACGAGGCGACCCCCCTGGACGACGGCGCGCCGCGCGTCCGCCTCCCACAGCGCCGAGGGCTCGGCGAACGGGTCCGCGGTCAGCAGGAGCGCGTCGCCGTACGCGCCGGCGCGCAGGTGCCCGAGCCGCTCGTCGCCGATGAGCTCGGCGTTGACCTCGGTCATCGAGCGAAGCGTCTCCTCGGCGCCGCTCGCGGAGACCTGCAGCCGGACGCCGCACAGCTGATCGTCCTCGAGATCGCCCATGAGGTCGCTGCCGAACCCGACCCGCACGCCCGCGGCGAGCGCGAGGCGCACCGCCTCCTGCCCCTTCGAGAGCACCTCGGAGTTCTTCGCCAGCGAGGTGGCGTTCAGTCCGATGTCCGCACCGCGGCGGTCCATCGCGTCGTATGCGGCGAGCGTCGGAACCAGGAAGGCGCGTCGCTCCGCCATCCGCCTCGCCGTCTCCGCGTCGATCAGGTTTCCGTGCTCGATCGAGCGCACGCCGTTCTCGATGGAGTGCTGCACGGCCTCCGGCGAGTAGGCGTGCGCGGCGACGTAGCTGCCGCGTCGGGTCGCCTCCTCGACCACCGCGCGCAGCTCTTCGGGCGAGTACTGCGGAATCCGGATCGGGTCGGTCAGCGAGAACACGCCGCCGGAGGTCATCACCTTGATGGCGTGGGCGCCGGTGCGCATGCGGTCGCGCACCGCGATCCGCAGCGCGTCGACCCCGTCCACCACCTCGCACATGTGCCCGTGCGAGAAGCAGACGTCGACGTGAGCGGCACGGGGATCTCCATGCCCTCCCGTCTGGCTCAGCGCCGGCCCGGTGAAGTGGTACCGGGGCGACGGGAACAGGCCGCCATCGACGGCGCGCGCCAGCCCGATGTCGCCGCCGGCCACGTCGCGGACCGTCGTGAACCCCCGGCGCAGCGCCGCCTCGAGCCTGCGCGTCCCACTGATCGCCGCGTAGCTCAGCGGGCCCCGCTCGTTCTCCATCCCGTCCATGCTGGTGGCGTAGGCGTGGAAGTGCGCGTCGATGAGTCCCGGGACGACCCAGCTGCCGGACGCGTCGAGCACCTCGGCTCCGGGATCGGCGCGTTCGGCGACCGCGCCGTCCACGACGAAGAGGTCGCGCCGGGCGAACCCCTCCGCGGATCCGTTCCAGACCATCGCGCCGGCGATGGTCAGCGATCCGGCTCTCATCGGCTCCGGGCATCCTCGGTCTTCGCCGCGTTCACGGTGAAGTCCGCGTCCACGACCACGCCGTAGTCACGCTCGGCCGCCTCGAAGGAGACGAAGCCGTTGCGCACGTCGTCGGCCACGGCCTGCGGGTCGCGCTCGAGCGGATCGCCGTACCCGCCGCCGCCGCCCGTCGCGTTGATGAGCACGTCACCGGCGTCGAGCCGGTTGTAGCTCCCGCCCTGCACGACCTCGTGGGGGGTGCCCGGGTTCAGCACGATCCGATTGGGCTCGCCCTCCTTGCCGCCCCCGATGGACCAGGGCGCCGTCTTCGTCTTGTAGACGAGGCAGATCCCCGTGGCCGGAGCGGTGAAGCGGTAGGCGCGACTCACCCCGACCCCTCCGCGGTGCTTCCCGGCGCCTCCCGTGTCCGGCCGGTAGCCGTAGTGATCGATGATCATCGACGACTTCGTCTCGAGCACCTCGACGGGGTTGTTGCGGCAGCCGGGCTCCGACAGATGCATGATGCCGTCCTCGCCGTCGTGGGAGACCGTCCCTCCGAAGCCGACGGCCTCGTTCGTCGCCTCCTGCCACGGCTCGCCAGTGCGGGGATTGGTTCCGAGGCCCATCATCGAGCAGACGTCGCCGCCCGAGCAGGCGGGCACGAGCTCGGGCATGCCCTGCGCGAGCGCCTTCAGGATCACCTCGCCGGCCAGCAGCCCCGTCCACAGCGTGAACGTCGGCATCGGCGGCACCGCGTGCATCACCGACCCGGGCACGGTCACCACGCGCAGCGGCGCGAAGTTTCCGGCGACGACCGGCGAATCCGGTGTCGTCAGCGACTTGAAGATCAGGCTCGAGAGCGCCGCGGTCTGCCCGGGCGGCAGGTTGATCGGCCCGACGACGTTCTCGGCGCTGCCGGTCCAGTCCACGACCATCTCGTCGTCCGAGACCGTGACCGTGCACTGCAGCTTGACGAGCTCGTCCTTGCTGATCCCGTCGTCGTCGACGTAGTCGACCGCGGTCCAGGTGCCCTTCGGGAGCTTCGCGAGCGCGAGACGTGCGAGCCGTTCGCCGTGCTCGTTGATCGTGTCCATCGCCTCGGTGAGGGTCTCGACGCCGTACTTGTCGGCGAGCTCCTGCGTGCGCCGCACCCCGGTGACGCACGCCGAGACCTGCGCCTGGATGTCGCCGATCGTGTGCTTCGGCATCCGGCTGTTGAAGCGGATGATGTTGAACACGTCGTCGTTCCGCACGCCTCGCCGGTACAGCTTCGAGGCCGGCAGCATCAGCCCCTCCTGCGACTGATCGGTCGAGTCGAGCACGTACCCGGGATCCTTCTGGTTCAGGTCGGTCACGTGCACCCGGCACGAGGCGAACCCGATCAGCCGGTCCTCCGCGTGGATCGGCGCGAAGACGAGCGGATCGAGGGTGTGGGCGCTCGACCAGTACGGGTAGTTGATGATGAACACGTCGCCCGGCTCCATCGTGTCGGAGCCGAGGAACTCGATGGAGTGCTTGATGCCCGCGTCGTTGCCCCGGGTGAAGACCGCGATGCCGGGGGCGTCGGCGACGACGTCTCCGTGCACATCGTGGATGCCGATGCCGTAGTCGTGGATCTCGTACACGACCGTGTTGTAGGCGGTGCGGCAGAGGTTGCGCGCAATCTCCTCGGCTGCGGCCAGCAGACCGTGCCTGATGATCTCTGTGGTAATCGCGTCGGCCACGTTAGGCACCCTTCTGTGCGTACTGGATCGTGATGGTGAGCTCCCCGTAGACGCCCACCTCGAGGCGGTCGCCCTCGTGCAGCACGGTGGTCGCCGTGTGCTCCGTGACGACGGCGGGCCCCTCGAGGACATCGCCGGCCATGAGCGACTCGCGCGCCACGAGGGCGTACTCCGCGGTCTCGTCG
>JAPSIU010000237.1 GCA_031178565.1 Leucobacter sp.
GGTCGACGACGAGGAGATCCTCGAGCTCGTCGAGATGGAGGTCCGCGAGGAGCTCGCCAAGCACGGCTACCCCGGAGACGACGTCCCCGTGGTCCGCGTCTCGGGCTACCAGGCGCTGCAGGGCGAGGAGAAGTGGGTCGACTCGATCGTCGAGCTCATGGAGGCCGTCGACAACTCGATCCCCGATCCGGTGCGCGATAAGGACAAGCCGTTCCTCATGCCCGTCGAGGACGTCTTCACCATCACCGGCCGCGGCACCGTCGTGACCGGCCGCGCCGAGCGTGGTACCCTCGCCATCAACTCCGAGGTCGAGATCGTGGGTCTGCGCCCGACGCAGAAGACGACCGTCACCGGTATCGAGATGTTCCACAAGCAGCTCGACGAGGCCTGGGCCGGCGAGAACTGCGGTCTGCTGCTCCGCGGCACCAAGCGCGAGGACGTCGAGCGCGGCCAGGTCGTCGTGAAGCCCGGCTCGATCACCCCGCACACCAAGTTCGAGGGCACCGCCTACATCCTCAAGAAGGAAGAGGGCGGCCGTCACAACCCGTTCGAGACGAACTACCGTCCGCAGTTCTACTTCCGTACGACTGACGTGACCGGTGTCATCACCCTCCCCGAGGACAAGCCGATGGTCATGCCCGGCGACACCACCGACATGACGGTCGAGCTGATCCAGCCGATCGCCATGGAGGACGGCCTCGGCTTCGCGATCCGTGAGGGCGGCCGCACCGTCGGCGCCGGCACGGTGACCAAGGTCGTGGAGTAAGTCTCCGACTCACTGAAGAACCCCCGGGAGATATCTCCCGGGGGTTCTTTCGTGTTCCGCCGCTCTGCGCACGGGATTCCGTGCGGGCGGAACGCGGGCTGCGGCTACTGGTCGCCGATCTTGCCGTCGAGGTTCGTGCGCGCCTCTTCGACCTGGTCGGCGTACTTTCCGCCGGTGACCTTGTTCGCGAGCCCCGCGACGCCGTCGAGAAGCTTGTCGCTGATCCCCTCGGCCTGCTCGCTCTTCAGGGCCTCCTGGATCTTGTCGCCGTTGTCCTTCGCGAAATCGCCGACCTTGCCTGCGAGGTCCGAGGCCTTCTTTCCGAGGTCTTCAGCTGCCATCGTGGGGTCCTTTCTCCCGTACGTGCGAGGCGAGCGCCTCTGTTTCGTATTATCCCGTCTTCCCTGCTCCGGCGATAGTGCGACTTCTCATCCGCGGCGCACCACGACGCGCTGAGGATTGGAGCGACCGGAGGCGGTATCCTCGAAACGAACGTCGCTCATCGCGACGCTCGTCGTCGCAGGTCACAGAAACAGGAGAGCGCGTGCCGCAGACCGCAAGCCAGCGCATCGCGCACTTCGCGAGGCAGTACGGCGTGCTCTTCGCGCTCGACGGCGCGGCCTGGGCGGTCGGGATCATGGCCGCGCTGGTGCTGCGATTCGACTTCAACCTCTCCCGCGTGAACTGGGTCTGGACGCTCGCGGTGATCGGCGTCACGGTGCTCCTCCAGCTCGTGTGCGGCTGGGCCTTCTGGCTCTATCGCAACCGCTACGAGATCGGGAGCTTCGACGAGGTGCGGGCGCTCGTCCTCGACATCACCGTGGTGATGGTGATCGCGTGGGTCTTCGCGTACCTGGTCGGGTACGGCAACGGGATCCCGCGCAGCACGATGATCATCGCCGCCCCCATCACCTTCAGCCTCATGGGAGTCGCCAGATACATCCTGCGCCTGTACAGCGAACGCCGGTTGAAGCCCGGCGAGGAGGCCGAGCGGACGCTGCTCTACGGCGCCGGGTACCTCGGGGTGCAGACCGCGAAGCGCCTGCTGACCGACGCGAAGGGCTCCGCGCTCCCCGTCGGCTTCCTCGACGACGACCCCGCGAAGCGGCACCAGGAGGTGCGGGGCGTGCGGGTGCTCGGCGGGTTCGAGGACCTCGAGGAGGTCGCGCGGCAGACGCGCGCCACCCGGCTCATCGTGTGCATCGGCGACGCGGACTCGGTGATGATGCGGCGGGTCGACGATGCCGCGGATCGCGCCGGCATGACGGCGATGGTGCTGCCCCCGCTCGAGCAGATCCTGCTCAACGCCTCCGCGATCTCCGATGTGCGAGAGCTGTCCATCGAGGACCTCATCGGTCGCCACCCGGTGCGGCTCGAGACCGAATCGATCGCGGAGTACCTCCAGGACAAGCGGGTGCTCGTGACGGGGGCCGGCGGGTCCATCGGATCGGAGCTGTGCCGGCAGCTCGCGCGCTTCGCTCCGCGCGAGCTGATCATGCTCGACCGCGACGAGACCGCCCTGCAGGAGAGCCAGCTCTCGATCAGCGGCCACGGTCTGCTCGACACCAACGACGTGGTGCTCGCCGACATCCGCGACAGCGCCGCGCTGCTGGGGATCTTCGCCGAGCGCAGGCCCGAGGTGGTGTTCCACGCCGCAGCGCTCAAGCACCTCCCGATGCTCGAGCAGTACCCCGACGAGGCGTGGAAGACGAACGTCCTGGGCACCCTGAACGTGCTGCGCGCCGCCCAATCCGTCAGGGTCGGCACCTTCGTCAACATCTCCACCGACAAGGCCGCGAATCCGACGAGCGTGCTGGGGCACTCGAAGCGCGTCGCGGAGAAGCTCACCGCCTGGATGGCGGAGCAGACGGGGCAGCGCTACCTCTCGGTGCGGTTCGGCAACGTGATCGGCAGCCGCGGGTCGATGCTCCCCACGTTCCGCGCGCTGATCGACGCGGGCGGACCGCTGACCGTCACGCACCCCGAGGTCACGCGGTTCTTCATGACCATCCCGGAGGCCTCCCAGCTGGTCGTGCAGGCGGGCGGCATCGGCCGGCCGGGGGAGGTGCTGATCCTCGACATGGGGGAGCCGGTCCGGATCCTCGACGTCGCGCGTCGTATGATCGCCCAGTCCGGCAAGGACATCGAGATCGTGTTCACGGGTCTGCGCCACGGCGAGAAGCTGCACGAGGAACTGGTCGGAGAGGGCGAGGGCGACGAGCGCCCCTTCCACCCGAAGATCTCCCACGCCCACGTCGACACCATCTCGCCCGAGGTGCTCGACCACGAGGGGTGGGTCGCGCGCCTGGACCTGACCGAGGAAGCAGGGGAGCGGGTGCAGTGACTCCCATGCTCGTGGCGGGGCTCGCGGGCGGCCTGACGCTCGCGCTGAGCCTCGTGCTGCCGTTCGCGGTGAAGCCGCTGCTCGTGCGGCTCGGGATCATGGACGTGCCCAACGAGCGCTCGTCGCACGACAGGCCCGTGCTACGGGGTCTGGGGCTCGCCGTGCTCATCGCCGTCACGCTCGGCGGGGCGATGGCGGTCGGGCTCATCGCCTCCGCCGGAGGAGGGCTCGCGCGCTGGAACGTTCTGCTCGTCGTGGTGCTCTCCTCGCTCGCGGCAGGACTCCTCGGTCTCGCCGAGGATCTGCGGGGCCTGAGCGTGCAGATGCGGAGCGTGCTGCTGCTCCTCCTCGCCGCGGGATCGGCCGTGGGAGCGCTGCTCGCCTTCCGGCCATCGGATGAGCTCGTGGAATTCGGGTTCGCGGGCGGCACGGCGGCCGCCGCGTGGTTCCTCGAGCCGGCCGTCGTGCCGCCGCAGCTGCCGCTGTGGGCGTCGATCCTGCTGGCGGTCTACGCGGTGCTCTTCATCTCGAGCTACATCAACGTCGCGAACTTCATGGACGGCCTCAACGGCATCAGCGGCTTCCACGGGGCGATCGCGGGCCTGACCTTCGCTGCCGCGGGCCTCCTGGGGGGCCTGCCGTGGCTGGTCGCGGCGGGTGCCGTGCTCGCCGCCGGATTCCTGGGATTCCTCCCGTGGAACCTGACGAGACCGGGAGCGTTCCTCGGCGACGTGGGCAGCTATCTGCTCGGGGGGGCGACCGCGATCACGAGCTTCGCGGCGCTGCTCGCGGGTGTGCCGCTGCTCGCGACGATCGGACCCATGGTGATCTACTTCGGCGACGTCGGCGTGACGCTCGTGAAGCGCGTGCGGGCGGGCCGCAAGTGGGACGAACCGCACAAGGAGCACGTCTACCAGCGGATCCAGCAGATGGGGTACTCCCACGTCCGGGCGTCGGGGCTGACCGCCGGGTGCACGCTGGTCGCGTCGCTGCTGGGGCTCGCGTCGTTCTTCACCGGCTTGCCGGGCACGCTCGCACTGCTCACCGGGGGCCTCGCGGTTCTCGTCCTCTACCTCCTCCTGCCCCGGCTGCTCCCCGTACGCGGAGGATGACAACTGCGAGCTATCCCGAGCCGCGACACGCCCGGGTTGCATCATTGCCCTTCCCCGTGTCAGAATAGACAGGTTCAGTACTCCGCGCCTCGGTGCGGATCACTGCCAGGTAGTGCATAATCGCCGTTTCGGTCCCTCGACGAGTTCGAGGGCGAAGCGGTTCGGGTTAGGCCGCGGGTAGCGAACACGACCCGCACGCCAGTCGGCGGCCAGACGACAGTCCGGCCGTCTTCGTGTGTGCGGGAGCCGCCTCAGAAGCGGTATTGACAGGTGAACAGAGACCCAGCACGTGACGTTCTTCGAACGGCCGGTTGCCAGGGCGCTGATACGCAAGACGTCCAATGCGGCGCACCCCTCGACGGAGTCGGGGAGTGCAGCAGTACGACGCAAGTAGAAAGTAGAGAGTCACATGGCGGGACAAAAAATCCGCATCCGACTGAAGTCGTATGACCACGAGGTCATCGACAGCTCCGCACGGAAGATCGTCGACACGGTGACCCGCGCGGGTGCCACCGTCATCGGCCCCGTGCCGCTCCCCACGGAGAAGAACGTGATCGCAGTCATCCGTTCTCCCCACAAGTACAAGGACAGCCGCGAGCACTTCGAGAAGCGCACGCACAAGCGCCTCATCGACATCGTCGACCCGACGCCGAAGGCCGTCGACTCGCTCATGCGACTCGACCTCCCCGCCGACGTCAACATCGAGATCAAGCTGTAA
>JAPSIU010000238.1 GCA_031178565.1 Leucobacter sp.
ACTGCAGCCATCGACCGAATGCCGGGATCTCACCTCGGAACAGCTCGTCAAACTGTCGGTCAGTTGCGGTATCTATGGACGGATTGTTAATCCTGGTAGTAACGGATCGCGAGGGCGAGTTCGGCCCGCGCCTGGAAATCGTCGAGGTCTGAGCCCGTGAGCCGGGCGATCTGCTCGAGGCGCTGGGCGAGTGTGTGCCGGTGCACCTCGAGTTCGCGGGCGGCGGGCAGCTGCCGGCCGTGGTGGCCGAGCCACACCCGCAGCGTCCGCAGCAGCTCCGCGCGATGTTCCGAGTCGTGCGCGGCGAGCGGGCCGAGGAGTCGCCGAGCGACGTGCGCGGCGTCGGAGGCGTCGATGAGATCCGAGACCCCGTCCCGCCAGATGTCCGGGAAGGCGGTGACGCCGGCCTCGCCGCGCCGGAGGCCGAACTCCGCGGCCTTCTTCGCCTCCTCGAGTGCGAGCCCCAGTCCCTCCCAGCGATCGCAGCGCGAGCGACCGAGCACGAGGGCGAAGGGCTCCAGCTCGGCGAGCAGCGCCTCGGCGTCGCGCTCGTGGACGAGCAGCGCGACGTCGCTGCGGTACTGCGCGAAGAACAGCGGGAAGTCCTGCCGCGCGTGCATGGACTCCAGCGCCGGCATGATCCTGACGGCCTCGAAGTGCTGCGGGATTCCGATGAGCGCGACGAGCGGCGGGCTCGGGAGCGGGCCCCACACGCTCTCGACGATGTGCCGGGTGACGGCGATGCTCCCCGAGAGCAGCAGCTGCAGCAGCGCCTCCCGCAGTGTCGTGTGCAGGGAGGAGAGCGACTGGTTCTGCTCGAGGGAGACGCTGACGAGGGCGAGCACACTCGAGAGCACGTTCCTCGAGACGTCGTCGAAGCCCTGGCTGAGCGTGAGCACGAGCATTCCACTCGGATCTCCCGGCTCGCCGAGCATCTGGAGCACGGCCTCCACCTCCGGCGTCACCTGCGTCGACCGGAAGCGCTGCTCGCTCGCGAGTGTGCTCAGCACGATCGGGGTGAGTTCGGCCTCGCCCACGCGCGGTCCGTCGGGCGCCTCCACGAGGGTGACGGGCCGGCCGAGCGGGTCGTACAGGGCGACGCCGCACCCGAGCTGCCTCGCTGTCTCCCGCAGCGTCGCGTTGAGCCCGTCGCGCCGCGTGGCCGCGTTCGCGATCGCCTTCTGGGCGCGGAGCGATCGGGTGTACCGCTCGGTCTGGTCCCGCTGCAGCACCCGAGCGGCCTCCTGCAGCAGATCCATGAAGGAGATCTCGTACGGCACGTCGAAGAGGATGAGGCCGTGACGCCTGCACGCGAGCGCGAGCTGGTGGGGGATCCCCTGGTGCACGACGTCGCTGCCGAAGCCGATGCCGATCACGCCGTGCGCCGCGACGAGGGCGGCGTAGTCGTCGTAGATCCGGTCGAGGCGCTCGGGTGAGACGCGGACCTCGGGCACCGACGAGTCCGCCGACTGCACCACCGGGAACTGCCACCCGAGGGTCAGGATCACCTCGGCCGGGCCGAGGAACGGTGTCGGATCGATCATGTCGGTGGCGTGCAGCCACTCGAACTCCTGGTCGAAGGCCTGCTCCGCGGAGGCCTCGTCCTCGCCGCCGACCACCAGCCGGAGGTGGAGGGAGGGGTTCTGCAGGAGCTTGCGGAGGCTGAGCGACACGCCCCCATGCTACGCGCGCGGGGCGCCCGGCGCGGCGCGATCCCCGCCTCGGCCGCGCAGCCCGCTCAGGCGGCGCGGTCCGCGAGGCGGATCGGCGTGCCCGAGGCGATCCCGATCCGGCGCTGCAGCGCGTCGTCGACGGCGGGGGCGCCCGTGTCGAGGCCGAGTTCGCCGAGCACGGCGCTTCCCGCGTCGCCGAGATCCAGCACCACGGCCGTCACCGACTCGGCGAGGGGCCCCTCGAGCTCGGCGACCGCCCGGGCCAGCGCCGACCGTACGGAGCGGGCGAGCGATGCCGGATCCCGAGCGTCCTCCGCCACCTCGGAGCGCGCGTAGGTGACCCCGTCTCCGGAGACGACCTCCGCCAGCACCGCGGCGCCCGAGCGGCGCACGGCGATCTCGAGCACACTGCTCGTCGATGCCGTGCCGGAGGGTCCTACCGAGAATGGGAGCGGGATGCCCGAAGGGGCGTCACCGCGGCCGGCTGCATCGAGCCGATCGGGCGACGCCCCTTCGAAGGTGAACTTCAGATCCATGCGATCCAGCGTACGCGCTACGCCTGGGCCGCGAGCACATCCTCCACCGAGGACGAGGCGAGCTCGGGGAACGCCTGCGCGACACCGTTGTTGGTGATGATGCCGTCGTGGGCGTTGAGGCCGAGCGCGAGCGCGGCGTCGTCGTTCAGCGCCTTGACCCAGCCCTTGTCGGCGAGGGCGACGACGTAGGGGAGGGTGGCGTTGGTGAGCGCGGCGGTCGAGGTCTCGGGGACCGCGCCCGGCATGTTCGCGACGCAGTAGTAGATCGAGTTGTGCACCTGGAAGGTGGGATCGTCGTGGGTGGTCGGGCGCGAGTTCTCGAAGCAGCCGCCCTGGTCGATGGCGATGTCCACGAGCACGGATCCGGGCTTCATCTGCGCGACCATCTCGTCGGTCACGAGCTTCGGGGCCTTCTCGCCCGGGATCAGCACGGAGCCGATCACGAGGTCGGCGTCCTTGAGAGCCTCGGTGATGTTGTGCGCGTTCGAGGTGCGGGTCTGGACGCGGCCGTTGAACTCGTCCTCGAGCTGCTTCAGACGGGGGATCGCGATGTCGATGATCGTGACCTCGGCGCCCATGCCGTAGGCGATGCGTGCGGCCTGCTCGCCGGCGGCGCCGCCGCCGATGACGACGACCTTGCCGCGACGGGTCGCGGTCACGCCGCCGAGGAGCACGCCGCGCCCGCCGTTGGCCTTCATCAGGCTGTAGGCGCCGACCTGCGCCGAGAGGCGTCCGGCGACCTCCGACATCGGGGCGAGGAGCGGCAGGCCGCGGTTCGGCAGCTGCACGGTCTCGTACGCGATCGCGGTGGTGCCGGAGGAGATGACCGCGTCGGTGCACTCGCGCGAGGCGGCGAGGTGCAGGTAGGTGAAGAGCACCTGGTCCTTGCGCATCTTGTCGTACTCGGCCGCGATCGGCTCCTTGACCTTGAGGATCATCTCGGCCTGCGCCCACACGTCGTCGGCGCCCTCCACGATGGTGGCGCCCGCGGCGACGTACTCGTCGTCGGTGATGGCCGAGCCGAGGCCTGCGCCGGCCTGGACGAGGACCTCGTGGCCGCGGCGGGCCAGCTCGTAGACGCCGGCCTGCGTGATCGCGACGCGGTTCTCGTTGTTCTTGATCTCGGTGGGGATTCCGACGCGCATGATGTGCTCCAAAAAACGTACTGGGATGAGGTGTGGCTTTGCCTGCCGCGGGTGCCACGATGCGTTCGCGCCGGACACTGCGAAGGAACGTACTGATTGTGCAGTATATTCGTTATCCGTAGTGAAACGATGAATTCTCTTCGGATTTCGTCTATTATGTAAGACAAACGTGAGTGAAGGTGAGCTGTGATGAGCGAGGGGGCGAAGAATCTGCGTTCGGAGTTGGACCTGGACGAGATCGACCGGAAGATCGTCGAGGAGCTCCAGGCGAACGGACGCATCACCAACGCCGAACTGGCGGACCGCGTCGGTGTCGCGGCCTCCACGTGCATCGCCCGCGTGCGCAGCCTCGTCTCACGGCGGATCATCACCGGGTTCACGGCCAGCGTCGACCCCCGCGCGATGGGTCTCGGGCTGCAGGTGCTCGTGAGCGTCACCGTGCGCTCGGGGGCCCGCCAGCGGATCGCCGAGATGAGCGACGAGCTCCGCGCGCTCCCCGAGGTGATGCAGCTCTTCTTCCTCGGCGGCGTTGAGGACTTCATCATCCACCTCGCCGCGCGCGACTCCGATCACGTGCGCGACTTCGTCATGGAGCACCTGTCCGCCCACCCGGCCGTGTCGTCCACGCGCACGAGCATCGTGTTCAGCCACCACCAGAACCCGGTGAGGTCGGCGTAGGCTGGAATCTCCACACGGCGGTGACGGAGGGACGAGGAGAGCATGGCGCGTGCGCTGCTGATCGTTGACGTGCAGAACGACTTCGTCGAGGGCGGCGCCCTCGGCGTGGACGGCGGATGCGCGGTGTCCCGGGGGATCAGCGAGCACCTGCGCGGGGCGGCGCGGTACGACCTCGTCGCGGCCTCCCGCGACTGGCACGACCCGGACGGCGACAACGGCGGCCACTTCGCGGCTCCGGGATCGGAGCCGGACTTCGCGACGAGCTGGCCGCCGCACTGCGTCCGGGGCACCGAGGGCGCGGAGTACCACGCGGCCCTCGACGTGGACCGGATCGACGTGCACGTGCGCAAGGGCATGGGCGAGTCCGCGTACTCGGCGTTCGAGGGCGAGACGACGGATGGGCGCTCGCTCGCCGACGTGCTCGCAGACCGCGGGATCGACCGGATCGACGTCGTCGGCATCGCGACCGACCACTGCGTGCGCGCGTCGGCCCTCGACGCGGTGCGCGCCGGTCTGCGCGTGCGCGTGCTCAGCGATCTCGTGGCGGGCGTGGCTCCGGAGACGACGGTGGCGGCGCTCAAGGAGCTCGCCGCGGCGGGCGTCGAGATCGTGTAGCGGCGCGAGCCGCGTGTTCACGGCGCCTGAGCGCCGTATGCCGCGTACCGACCCGCGCGCCGGCCGGCCGAAGGTGCTCGTCAGTGCATCGAGGGCGGCGAGAGCCTGGCCTCGTGCGCGTCGAGCGCGAGTTCGGCGGTGCGGAGCGCGCGGGAGCTGTAGCGGCCGATGGCGCGCTCCTCGAGCAGTGCGGTCCGCTGCGCCTCGAGTGCGATGCGCGCGAGACGCAGGTAGCTCTGCGCCGGCGTCTCCTGGGGGTGCGTGCCGGTGGCCGAGCTTCAC
>JAPSIU010000239.1 GCA_031178565.1 Leucobacter sp.
TATGACGACCACGCCGGCGCACACCCACACCATCGTCGCGGTGTGCAGGAAGAAGAAGACGGTGCCGGCGGCGATGCCGAGCAGCATCACCACAACCGCCGTCCATGCAGCGGGCGAATCGCCGTGACCGGGGTCTCCGTGCTGGGTACTCAATGTATCTCCTCTTAGACGATGGGTTCCGGAGCAAGCCTACCGGATATCGTCGCTCGGATCGTCTCCGCCGCTCAGTGCGTCCCAGTCGGAGATGCGATCGGGAGCGCTCCCCGCACGTGCCCGCGCGGAGGCGGAATCGTACTTGCGGCCCGACGCGGCCCAGCGCCCTCCGGAGACGAGCACCGCGATCCCGAGCGCCGCCGCGAGCGCCCCGGCGACGACGGCGACGTAGGCCCACGCGGAGACGTCGCTCCAGGTGACCATCGACCCGGTGGCGCCGCCGGCGATGCCCGTGAGTTCGGTGATCATGCCGGCGACCGCCCCGAGGGGTGCGGCGAGCACTCCGATCGTGAGGGCGACGAGCCCCGCACCGAGCAGCAGCACGAGGCCGCCGAGCACTCTGCGGAAGACCGGGCCGGCGATCGTCAGCGCCAGCGCCGCCGCGACGATCGCGATCGCCACGGGCGAGAGCGCCGGGTTCACGTCGTGACCCGTCGCCGTCTCCACCGAGTGCGTCCCGTCGAGCATGAACGAGACCCAGGTCTGCGAGCCGGCGAGCAGGGCGACCGCCCCCGTGAGGGCGATCCCGCCGAGTATCGGAAGTTTAGGAGTGCGCATCGGCCCCGCCGCCCAGGCCGCGCAGCGTGTTCGCGATCGCGATCGCCCGCAGCGGGGCCGCTGCCTTGCTCCGGCACTCGGCGTCCTCCGTCTCGGGCACGGAGTCGGCCACGATCCCGGCTCCCGCCTGCACCATCGCGACTCCGTCCTTGATCGTCGCCGTGCGGATCGCGATCGCGAGATCGGCGGCGCCGCCGAGCCCGAAGTAGCCCACGGCTCCGCCGTACACCCCCCGCTGCACCGGTTCGAGCTCATCGATGATCTGCAGCGCGCGCGGCTTCGGAGCGCCCGAGAGCGTTCCCGCCGGGAACGTGGCTCGGAACACGTCGATCGGGTTCTGATCCGGCCGCGCGCGCCCCTCGACGGTCGACACGATGTGCATGATGTGGCTGAATCGCTCCACGCGCATGAACTCGGTGACCTCGACGGAGGACGGATCGCAGACGCGCAGCAGGTCGTTGCGGGCGAGGTCCACGAGCATGAGGTGCTCCGCGCGCTCCTTCTCGTCGGCGAGCAGGTCCCGCTCGTGCTGCTGGTCCTCCTCGACCGAGGCGCCGCGCGGTCGCGATCCCGCGATGGGGTGCGTCATCACGTGTCCGCTCTCCTGCACCGTGACGAGCGCCTCGGGGCTGGAGCCGACGACGGCGAAGGGCTCGCCCGCGGAATCCTCGAGTTGCAGCAGGTACAGATACGGGCTGGGATTCAGGTGCCGCAGCACCCGGTATACGTCGAGCGGATCCGCCGCGCACTCCTGGTCGAAGCGCTGCGACGGCACGACCTGGAAGATGTCGCCGTCGACGATGTAGCGCTTCGCCCGATCGACCGCCGCCATGTACTCCGGCGTGCTCGTCAGGCGGACGGGATCGGGGACCGCGTCCCGGTCGAGCACTCCGAGCGGAGACGGCGCGGGCGCCGCGAGGGCCGCCTGCAGCGCGTCGAGGCGCGCCTGCGCCTCCTCCCACTGCGCGTCCGCGTCGACAGTCTCGGCACCGACGTTCTCGGCACCGCCGAGCACACCGTCGTTCAGCACGTTCGCGAGCAGCACGACCGTGCCCTCGCGGTGGTCGATCACCACCAGCTCCGACACGAAGCTGAGTCCCTGCGTGGGCAGCCCCGGCCCGTCGGCGGGGCGGTTCTCGAGCCGCTCGAACTGGCGCACGGTCTCCCAGCCGAGGTAGCCGACGAAGCCGCTCGCGAGCGGCGGCAGGCCGGCCACCTGCGGGGAGCGCCACCGCTCGTAGACGGCTCGCAGCGCTTCCACCGGGGCGAGTCCGCTCACACCGCCGGGCAGGAGGCGCTCCTCGGAGACCCCGCGATCCGCCGCGGGAGCCCAGTGCGCGCGCTCCCCGCGCTCCCCGAGCACGCCGAAGCTGCCGGCGCCGACGAAGCTGAAACGCGTCCAGACGCCGCCCTGCTCGGCCGATTCGAGGAGGAAGGTCCCGGGCCGCGAGGCTGCCGCTTTGCGATAGATGCCGACGGGTGTGTCGGCGTCGGCGAAGATCTCTCGACAGACGGGAACGACGGCGTGGGAGGATCGCGCCGCGTCGAAATCGGCGCGCGTGGTGGTCAGTGTCACCGTTTCAGCCTACCGCGCGGTCGCGTCACCCCTCGTCGGGGTCGCCGACGAGGGCCGCGATCTCGCGGTCGGTGAAGCAGGTACGGGTGCCCGTGTGGCAGGCGGCGCCGAGTTGGATCACACGCACGAGCAGCGTGTCGCCGTCGCAGTCGACGGCCACGCCGCGCACGTACTGGCGATGACCGGAGGTGTCGCCTTTGCGCCAGTACTCGCCGCGGGACCGGGACCAGAACGTGACCCGTCCGGTCGTCAGCGTGCGTCGAACGGCCTCGCGGTCCATCCAGGCGAGCATGAGCACCTCACCCGACTCGTCGTCCTGGATGATCGCGGGGATCAATCCTTCGGCGGTGAACACGAGCGAACCGGGGACGGGATCGATGTCGCTCACGATGCCGCCTCCGTCTCCGCCGCTTCCGTTCCCGCCTCGACGGCGGCCAGCCGCACGGTGTGCCCGGCGTCCGCGAGCGCGCGCTTCACCTGGCCGACGGTGAAGGTCCCGTCGTGGAAGATCGAGGCCGCGAGCACCGCATCCGCTCCTGCGTCCACCGCGGGGGCGAAGTGCTCCAGGCTTCCCGCGCCTCCCGAGGCGATCACCGGCACCTCGGAGAGCTCGCGGACGAGACGCGTCAGCTCGAGGTCGAAGCCCGCGAGCGTGCCGTCCGCGTCCATCGAGTTCACGAGCAGCTCGCCGGCGCCGCGCTCGACGGCCTCCCTGCACCACTCGAGGGCGTCCAGATCGGTCTCCCGCTTGCCCCCGTGGGTCGTCACCACGAAGCCGGAGGGCGTGCGCGGACTCCGCTTCACGTCGAGCGACAGCACGAGCACCTGCGAACCGAAGCGGTCGGCGATCTCGCCGATCACGTCGGGCCGAGCGATCGCGCCGCTGTTGATGCCCACCTTGTCGGCGCCGACACCGAGCAGGCGGGCCACGTCGTCGACGCCGCGGACGCCGCCGCCCACGGTGAGCGGGATGAACACCTGCTCGGCGGTGCGCCGCACCACATCGTAGGTGGTCGACCGGTCGTCCACGGTCGCGGTCACGTCGAGGAAGGTGAGCTCGTCCGCCCCCTGCTCCGCGTATCGGGCCGCGAGCTCGACTGGATCCCCCGCGTCGCGCAGGTTCAGGAAATTGACGCCCTTCACGACGCGTCCGGCCGCGACGTCGAGGCAGGGGATCACACGAGTGGCGATGGTCATCGTCCGCCCCCGCTCAGAGACGCGCCGCGTGGATCGCGGTGACGAGGATCGCCTTGGCGCCGAGATCGTACAGCCGGTCCATCACGTCGTTCGCCTCGTCGGCGCGCACCATGACCCGCACGGCCACCCAGCGCTCGTCCTTCAGCGGGGAGACCGTGGGCGACTCGATGCCGCCCGCCACCTGCGAGGCCGCGTCGAGCTGATCGACGGGCAGGTCGTAGTCCATGATCACGTACTTGCGGGCGACGAGCACGCCCTGCAGCCGGCGCAGCAGACGATCGATCTCCGGATTCTCAACGCCTCTGCCGATCAGCACCGCGGTCGACTCCAGGATCACCGGTCCGAAGATCTCCAGGCCGGCGGCGCGCAACGTGGCACCGGTCGAAACGACGTCCGCGACCGCGTCGGCGACGCCGAGCTGCACGGCGGACTCCACGGCGCCGTCGAGCTTGACGAGCGTCGCCTCGACGCCCCGAGCGCGCAGGAAGCCGTCGACGAGCGTCGGATAGCTCGTGGCCACCCGCTTCCCGGCGAGGTGCGGGATCTCGACGATGCCGCCCCCGGCGGGCGCGGCGAAGCGGAACGTCGAGTCGGCGAAATCGAGTTCGGCGATCTCCGAGGCGTCCGATCCCGAGTCGAGGAGCAGGTCGCGCCCGGTGATGCCGACGTCGAGCGCACCGGATCCCACGTAGGTCGCGATATCGCGCGGACGGAGATAGAAGAACTCGACGCCGTTGCGGGCGTCGGTGTGCACCAGCTTCCGGCTGTCGCGTCGACCCGAGTAGCCCGCCTCCGCGAGCATCTCGGCTGCGACCTCGGAGAGCGAACCCTTATTGGGAACCGCGATGCGAAGCATGATCGTGTGGAATCCTTCCGTGTTGGCCGGGTATCGATGGCCGGCCGGGGTGTGAGGTCAGCGGCGAGCGTCGGCGCGCGGAACGGGTTCGACCGCGCCGACGCTACAGATGCGCGTACACGTCTTCGAGTTTGAGGCCCTTCGCGAGCATCAGCACCTGCAGGTGGTACAGCAGCTGGCTGATCTCCTCGGCGCACGCCTCGTCGGACTCGTACTCCGCGGCCATCCAGACCTCGGCGGCCTCTTCCACGATCTTCTTCCCGATCGCGTGGACGCCGGCGTCGAGACGGGCAACGGTGTCGCTGCCCTCCGGGCGCGACACGGCCTTCTCGCCGAGTTCGGCGAACAGCTCATCGAACGATTTCACGTGACCACACTACCCCCTGCAGTGCGCGTGCGCGGCAGCGGCGGCCCGGAGTTCGGCGATCCTCTCCTCGGGGACTCCCCCGAAGACCGCCGAACCCGCGACGAACGTGTCCGCTCCCGCCTCCGCCGCGATCCCGATCGTGTCCTGCG
>JAPSIU010000022.1 GCA_031178565.1 Leucobacter sp.
CAGCACGCGCAGCATCTCTCCGGCCTCGGCGCGGCCGTCGACGAAGCAGATGATCGATGTGCCCCCGAGTGCCTCGCGCACGAGATTGCCGAAGTACGGGGTGTGCACGAGCGCCCCCGCGTGCTCGAGCTCTCCCGCGGTGCCGACGAGGGCCGCTTTCCCGAAGGCCTCGATGCGGTCGGCTCCGCCGAGAGCGTCGAGCAGTCGATCGGTGAGCAGCTTCGCCAGCAGGGGGGCGATCCGTCGCGTCTCGGGCTGCAGATCGGCGCTGGTGCTCGTGCCGAGCCACGGATTGCGGATGACCGCCGTGACGGTCGCGCGTCGGATGGAGCCCGCTCCCTCGCGCGGGACCTCATCGGTCTGGGTGAGGATGCGGCGAACGCCCGCTGCGGCCGCGATGTCGGCGTAGTCGGTCAGGGTGGATCTCGTGCTGAGATCGACCGTTCGCGGCGTGTGCGCGACGGGGTGGTTCATGAGCGCTCCTGGGTGCGTCGAGAGTGAGAGTCGAAAGTGAGAGGCGGGTAGGGGAGGGTCACCTGTTGTTCGTATCGTCGAACGCCGAGATCGTGGCCGACTGACGGGTTTGGGCGACGTGCCTGCGGGTCGCGAGTTCGGCGGCGAGCGGGTCCTTCGACTGCAGGGCCGTCAGGATCTGAGCGTGTTCGCTGAGGGAGTGGTCGAGACGGCCGGGAAGGGCGAGCGTCTGCTTGACGATCCGATGGTAGGCGAGCTGGTTCATCAACAGCTCGTAGTGCTCGGAGAGCTTCTGGTTGTCGGCTCCGGCGACGAGCGTGTGGTGGAACTCGTGCACGAGGGCGGCGTACGCCGCGCGGTCGCCGGCGCGCACGACGTCCCGCTCGCTCTCCACGTTGTGGATGAGGCTGCGCAGCTCGGGCACGTCGCCGCGCTGCGCCAGCAGGCTCGCCGCGAGTCCCTCGAGGGATTCCTTGAGCTGGAAGAGCTCGAGGATCTCGCGTGCGGTCGGCTTGCGCACGAAGGTGCCGACGCGCGGTCGGATCTCGACCAGCCCCTCGCGCTCGAGCTGCTTGAGCGCTTCGCGGATCGGCGTGCGGCTGACCTGGAACTCCTCGGCGAGCGCGGTCTCGCCGAGGAGATCGCCCGGGGCGACGGCACCGCTCACCACGATGCCCCGCAGGCGGTCGAGGAGAGGGGCGCTCGGTTCGCCCGTCGCGCTATTTCGATTCTGCGTCGCTGCTTCTTGCATACAAGAATGATAGCCGGTGTGTATTTCGGGCGCAAGAAGCAGCGAGGGGACCGTGAGTAAGCCGCGGAGATTCTAGGGAGTCGGGAGGTTTCGCTGGCAGATGCTTCTTTCTGTTTGCATGCATCACCGCATCTGTTGGTGGAGGATCGCCTCGTGGTTCAAGGGTCTCTTTCTGTTGAGATGCGCGTGTATGTGGACAAGTCGAGAAGCTCGCTGTACCCGGTTTGATCAGGACGGGCGCAATTGCTCAATCGGTACCTGCAGCTCTTTCGATAGATAACGCGCAACCGCTTCCAGCATCGATTCCCGCGAGACGATGGTCGCGCCGACCGCCAGTTGGTAACCGAAGCCATCGATCATCGCGAGGGTACTCTGCGCCAGAGACAGCGGGGTGACGTCAGATATGCTGAGCGACCCCTCCGCAACGCCTTCTTGGATGATCTTCTCGAGACCGGCGATCCAGCGGCCCTGATGTTCATCCCAGATGGCGATGAACTCGGGATGCTGCCGTGCGTGTGTGAGAATATCAAGCTCCAGGAGATACTCGTCGTTCTGGCTGCCCTCCCCGGGAAGGGATCGTCGCAGGAAGGCGGCAAGCTGGCTCGGGGCGGATTCTCCGTCCTCGAGAACTTGCTCTTCGAAGTTTCTCGCTGTTCGGCGGTTGGCGTGATGCATCGCCCTCACCAGAGTTTCCTGACGCGAGTCGAAGTAATACATGATCGACGAAGGGGATACGCCGGCCTCGAAGGCGATATCCGATATGCGGGTCGCACAGAATCCCCGTTTGCTCACGGTTCTTTCCGCTGCGTCGAGGAGACGCTGGAGTTCCGCGTCGGACCCTGTCGACTCGAATCGGTCCGTGAGTCCGTCGATCCTCCTTTCGAGGAAACGGTTCCGCCAGAGGCTGACTGTCGGAATGGAGACGCCAAGAGCTTCTGCGATCTCCTTGAGCTTCCAGTCCTGCTCCAGGGCGAGCACGATACGTGCGCGGGTGGCAAGCCTTGCCGAAGAGGCCGGCGAGTCGGCGATTCTCCGCAGGTCGGTCCGCTCCTGATCGGAGAGAGCAATCTTTGAAGCCACTACTCCTACCCATCTCCCGTGTGGCAATCATTGTGACACAGCGGCTACGAGTGCGGAGGCGCCAGGGCCCCGTATCTCCTATCGCGGCCGCGAGGGTCTCGTTCTCTTGCATACAGCGTTGCCATCGTTCAGAATCCATGCTCTCTGTGCATGAGGGCTTTGAGTCTGGGTCTTGCGCGCCTACTCTCATATATTCGTTGCTCGTTCAATAAAATTAGAGTTTGAATATTCATACAAGATATTGCTTTCTTGTATGCATCATGGTTGACTGTGCGTCGAAAGTCACCTCGCATTGAGAGGCCTCCGCGGCCATCGAAGCGCACAAGGACGTGGAGGAAGTTGATGACCAACAGTCGAGAACCGGTTACCGAAGCACTGTCGACCGATCTGGGGTACGGGGCTTCAGTCAAACGCATCGAGCCCTATGGGATCGAACACATCCCCTCGACCGACCGCAACGGGAAGCCGTACACCCAGTTCACCACCTGGATGTCTGCGAGCCTGACGCTCAGCCTTCTGGTGCTGGGATTCTTCCCCACGGCATTGGGGCTTTCAGTCATGCAGTCCCTCAGCGCGGTGCTCGTAGGGGCTTTGCTGGGCAGCTTGCTCATGGGGGTAGCGGCAGTCATGGGGGTTCGCCTCGGAGTCGCTATCCAGGTGCAGGCCAGGGGACCGTTGGGGTACGTCGGCAACCTCGTACCGGTATCCCTGGTGAACGTCTTCGCCTCGATCGGCTGGACGACGGTCAACTGCGTGTTCGCCTCGATCGCGTTCCAGCAGGCGTTCGGGGCCCCGTACTGGGTGGGTGCTGTTGTACTGCTCGTCGTCATCGGCGCCCTCGCCGTGTGGGGGTACAACCTGCTGCACCTGGTGAACAAGGTCGCGACCGTGTTGCTCGCTGTTCTCTTCATCGTGATCACAGTGTTGGCGATGCAGCGCGCGGATTGGAGCTACCCCGAGAACCCCGAGTCCGACGGGTACATCGGAAGTATCGGAGGTTGGATCACCGCTGTCGGCTTCGTGCTCTCCTGGTTCCTGGCCTGGTCGCCGTTCGCCTCCGATTTCGCGCGGTATCTTCCTGTGCGGACCTCGGCGATGCGAGTCGGACTCTTCACCATGCTCGGCAATTTCATTCCTGCTGTCTGGCTCGTCTCCGTAGGGGTGCTGGTCGCGAACACCGCGGGTGCTCTCGGCCCCGTCGAGGCGGTAGCAGAACTCACCGGTGCGTGGTCCCCGCTGGCTATGATCGCCCTCATCGTCGGCGCGCTGCCCACCACCGGCTTGACTGTGTACGGCGGCGCTCTCTCAGTGCTCACGCTCGGCGTGAAGGTGAAACGGGAGGTCGCAGCTCTGGTGATCGTCGTGGTCTCCTTCGTGCTCGTCCTCGCCTTCCAGAACAACATCTACAACGCCTTCTACGACTTCCTGCTGATATCCGGGTACCTGATCGCTCCCTACATGGCTGTCGTGCTCATCGACTACTACTACGGTCCACGCCGGGATATCAGCAGGCTGCCCGAGATCTTCGACAGGAAGCGACGGTTCGCGGCGGGTTTCGCCGCGTGGCTCATCGGAGTCCTCTGCTCGATGCCTTTCTGGATCTCACCCTTGATGACCGGCTTCGTCGTCTCTGCAGCACCGCAGATCGGAGAGGTGTCCTATTACGTGGGTGCAGGGGCGTCCGCCGTTGCGATGGTCGTCTTCTTGAAGCTCGGTCTGTTCGACCGTCCCGTCACCAGTCTGAGAGGACGGTAACTGAGGTGCAGCAGAGCGCGGAGAACGACGTGGTCGGCACGCGCCTGCACCTGGCGGGCCGCTGGGCGGAACCGCTGAGCGGCGAATACATCGAATCACTGAATCCCGCCACCGGCCGGCGCAACGGACTGATCGCGGCCGGAACGCCCGCGGAGATCGCAACCGCCGTGGAAGCTGCCGAGAACGCGCAGGCGGATTGGGAATGGAGCGGTCCGTTTGGCCGTGCTGCAGTCCTGCGACGCATAGCGGAGGTCTGCTCGACGCGTCGCGAGCGCCTTGCGCGCCTGCTCTGCGAGGATCAGGGCAAGCCGCTGGAGGCCGAGGCCTATGCCGAGGTAGACGGCCTCATCGACTACTTCCGGTGGTCGGCGGAGGACGCGGTGAGGATCGAGGGAGTGATCGGAGCCACGTCGAGCACGAGTATCGAGGCTCGGCTGTACCGGCGTGCACGGGGTGTCGTCGGTGTGATCACCCCCTGGAACTGGCCGTATACGATGGCGGCTCAGGTCATCGCACCCGCCCTGGCTGCCGGTAACGCCGTGGTGTGGGTCCCGGCTCCTTCGACCTCCGTATGCAGTGAACTACTGGCGCAGTGCATTGTCGATGCGGGTCTGCCGTCGGGAGTGTTCGGGTTTGTCACCGGGCACGGACCGGTTGTCGGAGATGCGTTGGCTGGATCCGACGGGATCTCCTCGATCGCGTTCGTCGGTTCCGGGGCCACGGGTCGGAAAGTGGCGGAGCGGGCTGCCGGGAAGCATCAGGTGCTGGAGCTCGGCAGCAACGGCCCGACCCTCGTGCTCGCGGACGCGGATCTGGAACTCGCAGCCGAGGCCGTTCTCGACTCCGCGTTTCTCTGTGCCGGTCAGAGCTGCACCGCGGCTGAGCGCCTGCTCGTGGAACGCCCGGTCCGTGAGGAGTTCGAGGCGATCCTCGTGGAGAAGGTAAGAACTCGTGTGAAGCTGGGACACCCGAAGGACCCGGAGACGACGATGGGACCGCTCAACAACGAGGGTGTAGCCGCGAAGATGGACGCGCACGTCGCGGATGCCGTCGCTCGTGGGGCGACGGTACTGATCGGCGGGCATCGCGAGTCCGGACTCGGATCCGAGCTGTACTGGCAGCCCACTGTGCTCAGTGGTGTCAGCCGGGACGCTGCCGTGGCGTTCGAGGAGACGTTCGGCCCGATCGTGCCGATCATCGAGGTCGAGTCTCTTGAAGACGCGATCGAAGTGACGAACAGCAACCCCGAGGGGCTCGTCTCGAGCATTTTCACATCCGACGTGCGGTCGGCCAGGGAGTTCAGAATGCGCACGCGGACCGGAGGATTGAACATCAACCTCAGCTCCAACTATTACGAGATCCATTTGGCATTCGGCGGTGCGGCGCGATCTTCGAGCGGTACGGGGCGCGTCGGTGGAAAGTACGGGCTGGACGAGTTCTCGGAGTACCAGATCGTGTACGAGAACCTGGGTGAAGACTGAAACGAGGAAGGACGACTGTGAAGCAGTACGAGTACGTGGTGGTCGGCGGGGGAACGGCGGGCATCGTCATCGGGGTGCGGCTCGCGGAAGCCGGCCACAGAGTCGCCGTCGTAGAAGCGGGGCCGACCGACCTGGGCGACCCTCGGATCGAGTACACCCGAGACTGGGCGTCGATGATCGACACCGAGCTGGACTTCAGCTATCCGCTGGTGCAGCGCGAGGGATTCAATCCGTATTTGCGGGAGCACATCGCCAAGGTCCTCGGGGGGTGCAGCTCGCACAACAACACCATTGCCCTGCGCCCGTCGAGGGCGGATATCGCCCATTGGAACTCTCTGTGCGGCGGAGACACGTGGACCGAAGAAACCGTGTCCGAAGCGTGGGCTCGGGTGCAGGAGAAGGTGCGATTCGAGCTGGCTCCGATTGAGAATCGGGCGAATATCGCTTTTCTGGAAGCCTGCGAGCAGCAGGGGCTGCCCCGCGTCGAACTCGAAACCGTGTTGGCGGAGGACGATCTCCGGAACGTTTGCGGAGTGCTTCCCCTGAACTCGGAGGAGGGGCGACGCGAATCGAGTGCTGTTGCGTATCTGCACCATGCGGATGAGCTGCCGCCGACACTGAACGTTCTGACAGGAGTGCGCGTCGACCGCATTCTCTTCGACTCGGGGCGCGCCGTCTCGGTGGAAACCTCAGCCGGCCAGATCGAGGCGTCCGAGGAGATCATCGTCACCGCGGGGTCTCTGAACACGCCGAAGCTTCTCATGCTCTCCGGGGTCGGTCACGCCGAGCACTTGAACGAGTTCGGTATCGACGTGGTCTCCGACCTGCCTGTCGGCGACCATCTACTGGATCATCCGGAATCCGGTGTGCTCTTCGAGACCTCGGGATCACCGGGAGGAATGGAGATCAACGGCTGGGAGGTCGGGGCTTTCGGCGAAGATGTCATGATCCACTTCACCCAGGAACTCTACGACGACTACACCAGCCTGCAGGGGTATCCGGTATCCGAGCACGGGATCTCCATGACGCCCAATGTCCGCAGAGCGGTGAGCGAGGGGACAGTACGATTGCGCAGCAGCGATCCCGAGGATACCCCGGTGATCGATGCGCAGCTGCTCTCGGACGAGGATGACTCCGACATCGACGCACTGGTGGCGGGTATCCGGCTCTGTCGCGAGATTGCGGCGCAGCCGGCATTCGAAGGACTCGTGGTTCGCGAACTGGCGCCGGGAACGGAGGTGCAGGACGACGAAGACCTGAAGCGGTACATCCGTCTTGCCGGCGCCACTGTCTTCCACCCTGCGGGAACATGCCGCATGGGCTTCGACTGCAGCACCGATAACGTGGTGACCCCGGACTTCAAGGTGAAGGGGACACGGGCGCTCCGTGTCGCAGATGCGTCGGTCCTGCCCTCGATGGTGGGAGTGAATCCCTGCATGACGGTGTTGATCCTCGCCGAGATCTGCGCTCAGAAAATTCTTTCCGAACGTCGTTGAAGGGTCGAAGCGCGAGGGCCGTGCTGCCGCGTGTTGACGTATCGCTTTGCATGCAACGAGAAGATCTTGCATGCAAGTGTTGTTCGAAGGGGGGCGCGATGGCCCCGGATTTCGGGGAAACCCAGGAAGAAACGGCGACCGTTTGACGATAGTTCCGGTCGGGGTTAGTATTTCTTGCATGCAACATCACATCAAAGAAGCTGTTACTCGAGCATGGGAAGCCGCCTGGGACCGGGGTGAGGTCGACGCCTTCGACGCGATCCTCCACCCCGACTACCGACGCGAGAGCACTCGCACCGGCCGGCAGTCCGACGCTGCCGCCCTCAAGCAGGAGATTCTCGATGCGCGGGCGGCGTTCCCCGATCTCGTCACCACGATCGACCGGATCATCGTCGACGACGACGGTGAGAACGCAGCTGTCTTCTGGCACACGAACGGTACGTTCTCGAACGATCTGCAGGGTGTGCCCGCCACCGGCAGCCGCGTGGAGACTCGGGGATCGAATCAGATCGAGCTGCGCGACGGAAAGGTCGTGCGCGAGCGCGTGACGTGGGATCAGAGCGAACTGCTCGCCGACCTGGGGGTCCCCTCGCTTCGCTCGGCGTTCGAGAACGACCCGTCGGATGTCGTGGTGGACGACCTGAGCGGTGTGCCGGGCCTCGACGCGCTGAAGGGGTTCAACCGTCAGTTCGTGACGGGCGTCACCGTCGTGACGACGATCGACGAGGACGGGAGGCCCCGCGGCCTGGCGGCGAACTCCTACGCATCGGTGTCGCTCGAGCCGCCGCTGGTGCTGATCTGCGTGCAGAAGACGACGAGCACGTACGCGTCTCTGTTCAAGTCGACCCATCTCGGCATCAACATCATGAGCAACGAGCAGCGCGGCACCGTCGGTGTCTTCGCCTCGAAGAGCGCCGACAAGTTCGCGGGGCTCGACTGGCACGCCGGTCCGGCCGGAAGTCCGTTGATCGACGGGTCGGCCGCCTCGATCGAGGCCGAGATCAAGGAGCGTTTCCAGGCGAAGACGCACACCGTGTTCATCGCGAAGGTGACCCACGCCGAGATCGCGGAGGCGGAACCCATGGTGTACAAGGCGGGCCGGTTCTTCGACGGCGCCGCGCTCAATGAACTCCCCTCCGAATAGTACTGTTCATCGACACAAGGACGTGTAAAAGATCATGACCAAGCAGAGTCCCGACGCGGGCAGAGGCCAAGACGTGCCGGAAGCCCCCGCCCTCGGATCGCGGGAAAGCGAGCCGGAGTTCCTGACGAGCACCTTCTCCGTCATCGAAGCCGAGCGGCTGAAGAGCCGGCCCGGCGCGGTGTTCTGGATCTCGATCGCGCTGATCGCCGCGTTCGTGGTCTGGGCGGCGGTGTCGCCCGAGAGCCTCGGCGGCACAATGACCGGCGCCATGAACTGGGCCGCCGAGAGCATCGGGTGGAGCTATCTGGTGGTCACTCTCGGATGCATCATTCTGCTCGTGTATCTCGCGGCGAGTCGGTTCGGCGGGATCCGACTCGGCAACGACGACGACCGGCCCGAGTTCAGCACGTGGGCCTGGTTGGCGATGATCCTCTCCGCGGTGATGGGCATCGGCCTCATCAGCTACGGCGTGGCCGAGCCGATCTCCCACTTCATGAGCCCGCCGCACGGCCTCGCCGAACCGGAGACGCTCGATGCGGCGGTGACCGCGATGCAGTTCTCCTACTTCGACTGGGGTCCGAACGCGTGGGCCGTGTTCGGCGTGTTCGGCCTCGCGATCGCGTACTCGACGCACCGCCGGCACAATCCGGGCCTCGTGTCCCCGATGCTGCGCCCGATCTTCGGTTCGGCTGTCGACGGGTGGTTCGGCAAGGTCATCGACATCTTCGCGATCATCGCGACCCTGTTCGGCACGACGACCTCCCTCGGGCTGGGAGCGTCGCAGATCAGCGAAGGCATGTCTCGCGTGTGGGGGATCCCGGAGGGCCTGTTCACCCAGATCGTCGTCATCGGAGCGATCACCGTGCTCTTCACCCTCTCCGCCCTCTCCGGCGTGCACAAGGGCATTAAGTGGCTGAGCCAGATCACGATGCTGCTGTCGGCGGGCCTCAGCGTCTACGTGCTCTTCGCGGGCCCGACGAACTTCGTGTCGAACCTGTTCTTCCGCTCGGTCGGGCAGTACCTGTCCGAGTTCTTCCAGGTGGCGCTGCTGACCCCCGCCACCTCGGAGGACGTGCAGTGGATGCAGTGGTGGACGTACTTCATGATGGCCTGGTGGCTGAGCTGGGGCGCGTTCGTCGGCGTCTTCCTCGCGAAGATCTCGAAGGGACGCACGATCCGGCAGTTCGTGGCCGGTGTCATGGGCATTCCCAGCCTCGTGTTCTTCGTCTGGTTCACGATCATGGGCGGATCCGCCATCAAGTTCGACATGGACCGCGACGCCGGCATCGGTGCGGCGGCGGGGGAGAACGTCAATACCGCGTTCTTCGCGCTCCTCGCCGAGCTGCCGCTCACCACGGTGACCTCGGTCGTCGCGATCATCCTGGTCGTGCTCTACTTCGTATCGGGTGCCGATGCCAACACCTTCGTGCTCAGCATGCTGTCCTCGCGCGGCTCGCTCGAACCGACGAGACCCGTCCTGGCCGTGTGGGGAGTCCTGACCGGAGTGTCCGCGATCGCGCTCCTGATCGTCGGCGGGCTGGCGGCGCTGCAGCAGGCGGCGATGCTCTCGGCCCTGCCGTTCACGATCATCGTGGCGCTGCTCGGGATCTCGCTGGTCAAGGAGCTGCAGAGGGACTCGCGGTTCGCGGGAACCCACGTCGTGACCCGGAGCGAACTCGATCAGATCGTGGCCCACGACTGATCCGCCGATCCACGGCGAACCCCGAGGCCTACGCGAAGAGCTCGGCGAACAGCTTGCCGTTCGCGATCACGTTCATCGTCAGCACGATGATGAGCGCGTTGAAGAAGAACGCGAGTGTGGTGTGCCAGACGATGGTCCAGCGCATGCGGGTGTCGACGACCTGCACGTCCGACACCGCGAAGGTGGTCGAGTTCGTGAAGGCGAGGTAGGCGAAATCCGCGAGGCGCGGCTCATCGGTCCCGGGGAAGAGGAGCGGCGGCTTGCGGGCGCGGTGGTAGCGGGAGAAGTAGATGCGCGCGTACCCCCAGTTGAAGAGGGCCCAGGAGAGCAGCATGGCCCAGACGGCGCTGAACTCCGAGAAGGGCTCGTGCACGTCCAGGCCGATGCTCGTGATGAGGTCGAGCGCCACGGTGAGCCCGAGCGCGCTGGCCCCGAAGGTGAGCAGCGTGGAGAGGAGCCGGGTCAGCGGGTGCCCGATCAGGACGCGAGCGACGTGCGGATCCGGTCGATCGATCCGCACGAGGATGTTGAGACCGAGGATCGTCGCCCCGAGATAGAAGGAGGCGACGACACACCACGCGAAGAGCCGGATCGTCCCGATCTCGCCCTCGGGCCCCCACATGATGTTCGCGCCGATCCAGACCAGCAGAAGCTGCGCGAGGAGCCCGAGGACCTCGCCTCCGACGGTGAGTGCGGCGCCGGTCCTGCCTCGGCGAGTCGGCCGGTCCTGCTGCAGATCGTGGGCCATGATCCCCAACTGTAGAGGACGCCGCCTCAGCGGTGCAGCAGCCCCATCCGCTCGTAGACCAGCTGCAGCGTGCGGCTCGCGACCTCGTCGGCGCGCTCGGCGGCCGCCGCGAGCAGCCGGTCGAGCTCGCCCCGATCCGCCAGCAGTTCCTCGGTGCGGGCGCGCACGGGCGCGAAGGTCTCCTCGACCACCTCGACGAGCCCCTTCTTGAGGTCGCCGTATCCGCGGCCGGCGAACTCCGCCTCGATCTCCGAGACCGGACGCCCCGTCAGCACCGAGTAGATCGTGAGCAGGTTCGAGACGCCGGGCTTCGCCTCGCGATCGAAGCGGATCTCGCCGTCGGCGTCCGTCACCGCGCGCATGATCTTCTTCTTCGTGACGTTCGCGGGATCCAGCACCTTGACGAGTCCGGCCTCGCTGTCGGCCGACTTCGACATCTTGGACGTCGGCTCCTGCAGGTCGTAGATCTTCGCGGTGCCCTTCTGGATCTGCGCCTCGGGCACCACGAAGGTGTCGCCGTAACGGGAGTTGAAGCGGTTCGCGAGGTCGCGGGTGAGTTCGACGTGCTGCCGCTGATCCTCGCCCACGGGCACCGCATCCGTGCGGTAGAGCAGGATGTCGGCGGCCATCAGCATCGGGTAGGTGAAGAGTCCGACCGACGAGGTGTCCGCTCCGTAGCGCTGCGACTTGTCCTTGAACTGCGTCATGCGGCTGGCCTCGCCGAAGCCGGTGAGCGTGTTGAGTACCCAGGCCAGCTCGGCGTGCGCCGGCACCTGCGACTGCACGAACAGCGTGGACTTCGCGGGGTCGATGCCGGCGGCGATGTACTGGGCTGCGGTGCGGCGGGTGCGTTCGGCGAGCTCGGCGGGATCCTGCGGCACGGTGATCGCGTGCAGGTTCACGACGCAGAAGAAGGCGTCGTAGTCCTCCTGCATCCGCGTCCACTGGCTCAGCGCGCCGATGTAGTTGCCGAGATGCAGCGAGTCGCTCGAGGGCTGCATGCCGGAGAAGATGACGGGCTTGGCGGTTTCGTTCATGGTGGCTTTCTTCGAGGGCGCTCTAGGCGCGGTAGTCGACGACGACGGGAGCGTGGTCCGACCATCGCTCGGCGTAGGACGCCGCGCGGTCGATGACGTAGCTCTCGACGCGCTCCGCGAGCGCCGGGGTCACGACGTGGTAGTCGATGCGCCAGCCGGTGTCGTTGTCGAAGGCCTGGCCGCGGTTCGACCACCAGGTGTACGGCCCGTCGACCTCGCCGTGGAATCGGCGGCCCACGTCGATCCAGCCGTGGCCGGGGCCCTCCGTGCCGTCGACGCCCACGATCATCTCGCCCCGCGGGCCGAAGAAGCGGTCGAAGTAGGCGCGCTCGCGGGGCAGGAAGCCGGAGCGCTTGACGTTGCCCCTCCAGTTCTTGATGTCGAACTCGCGGTGGCCCACGTTGAAGTCGCCGACGATGGCGACGAGCTCGCGCTCATCGGCGAGCTCGTTCATGCGCTCGCCCATGGCCTCGAGGAAGGCCCACTTCGCCTCCTGGCGGGGGGTGTCGACCTCGCCCGAGTGCGTGTAGTTGCTGACGACGGTGATGGGCGCGCCGCCCAGCTCGAAGTCGGCCTCGAGCCAGCGCCCGGAGGACTGGACCCGCTCCTGCGCGTCGAGCCCGCCCAGGCCCGCGCGGTGCGAGAGCGCCGGGACCCGGCTGGCGATCGCGACCCCCGCGCGACCCTTGATCTCGCAGGGATCGTGCAGGACGTGCCATCCCGCCCTGCCGAGGAACTCCTCGAGGTGCTCGTCCTGAGCCCGCACCTCCTGCATCGCGAGCACGTCGATGTCGCGATTCGCGAGCCAGTCGCCCATCCCCTTGCGGAAGGCGGCACGGATGCCGTTGACGTTGACGGATGCGACGCGCAGGGTTTCAGCCATGCGCTCCAGTCTATCGAAGCCGCTAGAACACCATCGGCCGGTCGTACTCGTCCTCGAACGTGCCGCCGAGCAGCGAGGGATCGACGTCGCAGACGACCGGCACGTGATCGCTCGGCGCGTCGCCCTTGCGCTCCTCGCGCTCGATGGAGGCGCCCGTCACGGCGTCGGCGAAGGCTCGTGATCCCATGATGAAGTCGATCCTCATCCCCTGGTTCTTGGGGAACCTCCCCGCCTTGTAGTCCCAGAAGGTGTAACCCTCGGGCACGATGGGGCGCACGACGTCCTCCACGAGCGGTGCGAACGAGGCGAACATCGACCGCTCCTCGGGGGAGACGTGGGTCGACTGCCCGACGGCGAAGCTCGGATCCCCCATGTCGCTGTCGAGCGGGGCGATGTTCCAGTCGCCCATGAGCGCGAGCGGCAGCTCGGGATCCTCGTCCAGCCACGCCTCGGTGCTGCGGCGCAGCGCCTCGAGCCACGCGAGCTTGTAGTCGAGGTGCGGATCGCCGAGCGCGCGGCCGTTCGGCACGTAGAGGCTCCAGAGCCGGAGATCGCCGACCGTGACGCCGAGCGCCCGGGCCTCGCGCGGAAGCCCGCTCGGATCGAGCTGCTGCAGGGACTCCTGCCCCTTGATGGGCTTGCCGAACCCCGGCATGCCGTCGAAGCTCGTTGCGACGTCGGTCATCTCGTGCCGGCTCGCGAAGGCGACGCCGTTCCACTGGTTCAGACCGTGGATCTCGAGCTGATATCCGGCCTGCTCGAAGGCCTCGACCGGGAACTGATCCGGTCGGCACTTGATCTCCTGCATGGCCAGCACGTCGATGTCCTCGCGGACGAGCCAGTCGGCGACGCGGCCGAAACGGGTGCGGATCGAGTTGACGTTCCAGGTGGCGATGCGCATGAGGACCAGCCTATCGGCCGGTCGGAAGGGCCGTTCTCCGGCCCATGACATATTGCGGTTTACTTGACGGGGAGGGATGATCGAACAGAAAGGGGACGTCATGCTCAGGGAAAGCAATGGCGCGCGACGGTAAGGCCCCCATCAGGGGACCGCTCGACGGTTCCGAACGTCGCGTCCGGGTGGCCGACGCCTCCCCGCAGCGCCTCGAGAGAGTCGTCCGGGCCGCGTCGCCCTCCGGTGCGATCGTCCTCCTGCTCGGCGACCCGGGGAGCGGCAAGGCGCACCTGGCAGAGCAGGCCGCACGCGCGCTCGCCGAGGAACTCGGCTCGCAGCTCGATGTCGTCGCGCTGCCGCTGCCCCCGCATCCGTCGAGCGGCGTGGCCTCGGTCTTCGCCCCCGACTTTCCCGGCGCGCTCGGTCTGACGCCGAGAAGCGACGGCGCCGAGCCGAGCGAGGAGCCGGCGGCGATCGCACAGCGCCTCCTCGAGCAGCTCGTCGCGGGTGCTCCGGGTCGCGAGGCGATCCTCGTCGCCAGCGACGTCGACGAGTACGCCCCGCGGGACATCTTCCTCCTCGAGTATCTGGCCCGCGATCCGCGACTGCGCATCATCGCGACGGCGCATCAGCTGACGGCGGTGCTGGAGCGCGTGACGCGGGGGCCCCGGGCCCGGAAGATCTCGGTCGGTCCGCTCGACGTCGAGGAGAGCGCCCGCTACCTGTGCCTGCTGCTGGGGGTCGAACGGATCGAGACGGAGACGCTGAGGCGATGGCACGCCGTCTCCCGCGGAAACGCGTACGCACTGACGACGCTCGCCCTCGCGAGCGACCGCTCCGGAGTGCTGCGCCGCACGCGGGGGACCGCGTGGGTGGCCGAGGACGACGACGAGGTGCCCGGCGAGTTCGCCGATCTGCTCGCGGGGACCTGCTCGGCGGAGGAGCGCGACGCGCTCGAGTTGATCGCGCTGGCGGAGCCGGTGCTCGAGACGGCGCTGCTGCGGAGCCTCGATGCGGGGTGCGTCTCCACCCTGTTCGAACGGGGTCTCGTGCTGTCGCGCCCCCGGCCCGGCGGGGGTATCTCCCTCGTCTCCGGCCACCCGCTGCTCGCGGCGTCGCTGCGGGCAGGGCTGTCGCCCGTGCGCCGCATCCAGCTCAACGACTGGATCTTCCGGGTGCTCGACGAGGACCGCGGAGAGCTCGACCCGGTGCACATGCCGGAGCGACTCGTGCGACTCGTCGTGTTCGGTCTCGAGGGAGGACACACCCTTCCCTTTCCCTGGCTGTGGGCCGCCTTCGAGCTCACGGGCCGCAGCGGCGACCCCCGCGTGGTGCTGCGCCTGGCGCTCGCCGTCGCGACGCACGCGGACGCGGACCCGACCCAGGCGGGCGCTGCCGCGCTCAACGCCTGCCGTCTGGCGCGCATCGTCGGGGACGACGCCATCCTGCACGCCTCGCTGCGGGTCGTGCGTACAATGCTCGCGGATGCCGAGAGGCGCGACGCGATGAGCGACGTCCTGCGCATCGGCCTGCAGACCACCCTCATCAGGCAGGGCGTCTGGGACGACGCGGCCGTGGATCAGATCCTCGAGGAGCTCGACCAGCTGGAGTGCGCACTTCCGGAGGGAGACGAGACCACTCGCGAGCAGGTGAGCAGTTCGCGGGTTCTGGTCCTCGCCTACACGGGCCGGATCCGCGAGGCGGCGCTCTCGTGCCCGGACCCGGTTCCTTCTTCCGATCTGAAGACGGAGTGGATCCGCTCGCCGGCTCGGGCCGTGGCGTCCCTGATCCTCGAACAGCAGGGCGCCCTCGCCCGTGCCATCGGCAGCGCGCAGAACGCCCGGATGCTCAGCCAGCTGGGCAGTCGCGTCCGCGCCGACTTCGTCGATATCCAGGGGTTCTGCTGGTTGATCGGATACTGGGTGGGCGGAAGCGCCGAGGCCGCGCGCCAGGTGCTCGCCGAACTGGAGACCAGCTCCTCGGCCCAGACGCAGGCCATCGCCCACTACTCGGGACTCGTGGAGGCCGGATCCGTGCTGCTCGACGTGCAGGAGGGGCGGTGGCGGGAAGCGGCGCAAAGCGCGGAACGGCTGCTCGTCAGGCTGGCCCGGCATGACGGCTACGGCATCTCGCCGCTGGTCCAGGCCGCGCTGGCGCTCGCGCTGGCGGTCCTGGGAGAGCGCGACGCCGCGGTGAAAGCCCTCCGCGCGGCCGAGACCCAGCGGCGCGGGATCGGCATGGTGCTCGGGGGCCACCGTCTCGTGCTGGCGCTCCGCGCGAGGCAGTGGCTGCGCTCCGGCGACGTCCTCGGTACCGCGGAACGCCTCGTCCGGTGGGCCCGTCAGGAGGATCTCGCGCTCATCGAACTCCAGGCGCTCCACGCCGTCGTCTTCGAGAGCCGTTCGGCGACGCCCGAGTCGCTCGAGCGCGCGAGGGATCTGGCCCGGACGATCGACCCTCCGCTCGGCGAAGCCTTCGTGGAGCACATGGAGCGGATCGCGGCCGCCCCGGCCGGCGGTTCGCCGGATGAAGACGAGTCGGAGGTGCGGATGCTCGCCCAGCTCGGAACCTGGCTCCCGCTGCCTCCGGCTCCGAATCTCACCGCGCGGGAACGCGAGATCGCGCTGCTCGCGACGCTCGGCTACTCCAGCAGATTCATCGCAGAGCGGCTCCACATCTCGGCGCGCACGGTCGAGACCCACCTCGCTCATATCTTCGCGAAGCTCGGGGTGGAGAACCGGGAAGAGCTGTGGAGATGGGCGGCCCGCGCTCGAACCGCGTCGTTGCTGGGAGATACGTAGTATTCCCCGATGTGCCGATCCGAGGCGGCGCTTAGCCTCCGAACAGGTTGACCAACGGCGTGTGGCCTGATGGAGGTTCCTGGGTGCTGCACCCGTAGAAACGGATAGCGCATCATGAACACCCACTCCAGGGGGGTCGGCCGCAGAGCCGCCTCCCGACCAGTACGCAGTCGCTTACTGATCGCACTGCTCGCGGCCTCTGCGCTGACGCTCGGACCTGGCGCCCTCGCGGCCCACGCCGACGAGCTCGCACCCGAGGTCTCGACGGCCGCCGAGACGGCCGCCCCGGTCGTCTCCGAGGCCCCCGCCGCAGAGCCGGCACCCGCTCCCGAACCCGCTCCGGTCGTCGTGCCCGAGCCGGTGGTCGTTCCGGAACCCGTCGTGGTCCCGGAGCCTGCGCCGGTGGTCGTGCCCGAGCCCGTGGTGGTCCCGGAACCCGAGCCAGTCGTCGTCCCCGAACCGGCGCCGGCACCGGAGGAGATCCCGCCGGAGACGCCCGCAGCCGAACCCGTCGAGGTCCCGGCAGAGGAGCAGGGGCCCGCAGCCGAGGCAGACGGGAAGACGTCGGAGAGCGCCGATGCCGCGTCCGTCCCGGCCGCGGCACCGGCTCCCGCCGCGAAGACGGGGAACGACAATCCGCATAACAAGGTGACTCTCTGTCACGCGACGAACTCCGAGAAGAACCCGTACGTGACGATCACCGTCAACGCCAACGGCACGGCGAGCGGGCATATCGGGCACCAGGACGGCCGCGACATCATCCCGCCCTTCACCTACAACGAGCACGGAGTCGAGAAGAGCTTCCCGGGCCAGAACTGGGACGCTGAGGGCCAGGCCATCTACAACAACGGCTGCAAGGTTCCGGGGCCGGATCCCGAGCCCGGCACCCCGACGCTCGCGCTCACCCCGTTCGAGTGCATCGCGACCGACGCGCCGATCCCGACCTCCGTCGCGGTGACGGTGAGCGGGCTGACGGAGGAGTCCGGCAGCTACACCCTCACGATCGAGGACGGCACGGGCTGGACCGAATCCACGGAGGTGACGGGGAACGGCGAGTACGTGCTCGGCTTGAACGGCCTCGGCGAGTACTCGGTATCGATATTCGACGGTGAGACGGTGTTCGACACGACCGGATTCGTGCTCGAGCGCTGCGTCGATCCCGAACCGGATCCCGCGGTGAGCGTGGCGGTCGATCAGTGCGAGGCGGTCGGGGACTCGCTCCCCGAGATGGTGACCGTCACCCTCTCGAGCCTCGTCTCCGGACAGGCCTACCGCGTCACGGTGAGCGGCGAGAGCGGAGTGCTGAGCGAGCAGGAGATCATGGCCGACGGGACGGGCGCGACGATCGATGTCGCGGTACCCGGGCCGGGCGACTACAGCGTCGAGGTGGTGCGGGTGTCGGACACCGAGAGCCGCGCCGGGGCGATGTTCTCCGTGAATCCCTGCCCGCCGCCGCCGGTCACGCCTCCGGTGACTCCTCCGGTGACGCCGCCGGTCGTCAACCCGACACCGGTCGTGGTGGTCACTCCTCCCGCTCCCGTGAAGACGGTGAAGGAGACCCCGATGCTCGCGGACACCGGATCCGACGCTACGGGCTCGGATGCCGGGCTCGCGGCGCTCCTGCTGCTGGCCGGCGGGGTCTCCCTGCTGGCCGTGCGGACGGCGAAGCGCCGGTTCGGAGCCCGCATGTGAGTTAGAGGGGGATGGCAGCGGATCCCGCCCGGGCGGCACCTCAGGGGCCCCGGGGCGGGATCCTCGCTGCCGGGACATCGTTCCGCCAGGCAGGGCGATCCGACTCCTTACCGCACTGGAGAGGAGCGGACAACCCCCTTTCTGCAGGAATGAAACGGTCGTAGCTTGAAGTCACCGTGAACTACTCGTGCGGGAAACATCGCGCAGACCGCGCGGAAGAGAAGGGAGAATTGAAATGGGATTCCTCGCATTTCTGATCCTCGGACTGATTGCCGGCGCGATCGCGAAGGCGATTCTTCCGGGGCGGCAGGGCGGCGGCTGGATCGTCACGCTTCTGCTCGGCGTCGTCGGCGCGATGCTGGGGGGCTGGCTGGGTTCGCTCATCTTCGGTGCGAGCCTCGAGGACTTCTGGTCCCTGCAGACCTGGCTGCTCGCCATCGGCGGCTCGATCGTCGTGCTGCTGATCTACGGTCTCATCGTCGGACGGAAGCACGACTGACCCAGGGGGACGGCGCGGCCGTCATGGGGAGTCCATCTCCACACGCCGCGCTCGATCCTCCGCCTTGAACCCGGGGGACGGGGGAGAAGCGGGGGGCCGGGGCGGGGGCCCGCGGGCGGGGGGCGGAGGGGGGGGGGGGGGGGGGGCCGGGGGG
>JAPSIU010000240.1 GCA_031178565.1 Leucobacter sp.
GGATCCCGAGAGGATGTCCGCCGTCTCCGCCATGAAGTGCACGCCGCAGAACACGAACGCCTCGACCTCGGGGTGCGCCTTGGCCGCCTGCGCCAGCATGAACGAGTCGCCGACGAAGTCCGCGTACCGCACGACCTCGTCTCGCTGATAGAAGTGGCCGAGGATCCTGACCCGCTCTCCGAGCCGTTCCTTCGCCGAGACGATCCACTCGTGCAGCTCGGCCTCCGAGGCGTCGGTGTAGCGCGCCGGGAGCGGGCCCTGCCTCGGTGCGTCGCCAGGGATCTCGTCGGCGACCGAGGCCCCCGGACCGTATCCCAGGGCCTGGTCGATGGACCAGGGATCGCGGGCGAGTCCCGCGTCGCAGCTCGACAGGCCCGTCGCTCGCAGGGCGATGGGCCGGCGGTGCTCCGCCTCCCGCTCCGCTGCGCCGCGGATGAGTTCGTGCACGCTCGTCATGGCCTGCTCCTCGTGAGTGGTTGGTCCGGTCTATCGGGATCGCCCCGTTCGGGTTCGTCCCGGCGGGGTTCGCTCCCGACGGGTTCGTCCTGGCCCGGTTCGTCCCGGCCGGATTCGTGCCGGCCGGATTCGTCCCGGAAGCGGTAGAGCCTGGCCGGGCGGTGGCGGGTTCCCGTCTCGAATTCGCCGGTATCGACGAGAGTGCCCTGGGCGAGCGCCTGCCTGCGGAAATTCGCCGGATCAACCCGGTGCCCGAGGATGGCCTCGTGCACGGCGCGCAGCTGGCCGAGGGTGAATTCGGGCCGGAGGAACCGGTGGGCGACTGACGCGTACTCGGTTTTCACCCGCAGCCGTGTCAGCGCGTATCCGACGATCTCGGCGTGGTCGAAGGCGAGGTCGGGCAGACGATCGGCGGAGAACCAGGCGACGTTGTGACCCCGATCGGAACCGGGATCCACCATCGGATTCCATCCGGCGGCCTGGCCCCTCTCCTCGGCGACCGCGGGAGCCCGCGAGGGACTCGGCGCTCCGACGGGACCCGGATCGTCCCATCGTCGGGTGATCGCCGCGTTCTCCCGGCTCTCGGGCCGACCCGTCACGTTCTCGCGCACGGTCCTGCCGTCGTCCTCCGCGACGCTGCGGCGGTCCCCCGCTCGCGCCGCGAGGTCGTGCTCGCCGTAGAGCGCCCAGTACGCGATCGTGACGAGCCGCTGCGCTTCGGCGGAGCGCTCGATGCCGCCGAACGAGTAGAGCTGCTCGAGATACCCGGGATCCCTCAGCACCGCGTCGCGCAGGGTTCTCAGCGCGGTGTCGGAGAGGGTCTCGTCCCACTGCGTCGGACCGCCGGGGAGCGCCCAGTGACCGAGAAAGGGAGCGCGGGTGCGGCGCACGAGCGGGATCCAGAGCGTCGGCCCGTCCTCCTCCGCGGTCTTTCGTGCCGCCCCCTCGGGCGGGTGCAGCGCGAAAGCTACCGTCGATACCGCCACGGCCGGGGGCAGCGTGCGGCGCTCGGTCGCGCTCAGAGTCTCGTAGAGCATCGCGCCTCCCCGCGTCCGTTCCAGACTTATGGTCATTTTGACCATAAGTAAGCATACATCCGAATCCCGCGGAGTCAAGCGCGTCGGCGGGGCTTCGCCGGGCTTCGCGCGACCTGAGCAAAGGCGCAGGAATGCGACGAGCCCTTCCATGTGAGCACTATCTGGGGTAAGCTCGGGCATAAGACCAGTAATGCCGAACGTTTGGAAACTACCAGCACGTTTTATTTGCCGCGATTTCGCGGCACGCTACCAGTCTCCACGTCGGCGCCGTCGCCGTGGTACCCAAGACCGAGGACTCGGTCAACGAAATACGAAGGAAAACACATGGCTACCGGCACTGTGAAATGGTTCAACTCCGAGAAGGGCTTCGGCTTCATCGCTCCCGATGACGGCTCGGCCGACGTCTTCGCGCACTTCAGCGCGATCCAGGGCAATGGCCGCCGCGACCTCTTCGAGGAGCAGCGCGTCGAGTTCGACGTCGAGCAGGGCCAGAAGGGCCTGCAGGCGACCAACATCCGCGCGGTCTAAGCTCCGCGGATCGCAAGGAGGGGGTGACGGCTTCGGCCGTCACCCCCTCCTTCGCATTTCCGGGCGGGCCGGGGAGCCCGCTTTGTACACTGGCCACTATCGGTTCGACAGTGCCCCCGCCCCTCGTTACATTCGAGGCACTTCACACACTCACCGCCCGATCGGCGGCCGACCCGGGGAACACATGTCATCGCAGACCTACCCGCATCTCCTGCAGCCGCTCGACCTGGGATTCCTCGTCCTTCCCAATCGTGTCCTCATGGGATCCATGCACCTCGGCCTCGAAGAGGTCCCGGGGGGCTTCGCCCGCATGGCCGAGTTCTACCGCGAACGGGCGCGCGGCGGCGCCGCCCTCATCGTCACCGGAGGGATCGCCCCGAACGCCGAAGGACGGCTCGCCCCGGGTGCGGCCATGCTCGCGAACGAGAACGAGGTCGCGCAGCACCGGCTCGTCACGGGCGCGGTGCACGCCGAGGGAGGCCGGATCGCACTGCAGATCCTGCATGCGGGCCGCTACGGATCGCATCAGGACATCGTGGCGCCCAGCCCGGTGCAGGCCCCGATCTCCCCGATCGCTCCTCGCGAGCTCTCCGACGCCGAGATCGAGCAGACCATCGAGGACTACGTGCGCACCGCGCGACTCGCGCAGGAGGCCGGCTACGACGGCGTCGAGATCATGGGCTCCGAGGGCTACCTCATCAACGAGTTCATCGTGCGGCACACGAATCGCCGCGATGACCGCTGGGGCGGCGACTACGAGAACCGGGTCCGCTTCCCCGTCGAGATCGTCCGCCGGATCCGCGAGGCCGTCGGCGAGCGCTTCATCATCATCTACCGTCTGTCGATGCTGGACCTCGTGCCCGACGGCTCCACGCTCGACGAGGTGATCCGGCTCGCGCACCTCGTCGAGGGCGCCGGCGCGACGATCCTGAACACCGGGATCGGCTGGCACGAGGCGAGGATCCCGACGATCGCGAGCTCGGTCCCCCGGGGCGCGTTCGCGTGGGTCACGAAGCGGCTCATGGGCGGGGTGTCGATCCCGCTCGTGACAACGAATCGCATCAACACGCCGGAGACCGCGGAGCGCCTGCTCGCGAACGGATCCGCCGACATGGTCTCCCTCGCCCGCCCCTTCCTCGCGGATCCCGAGTTCGTGCGAAAGGCCGCGGAAGGCGCGCCGGAGCGCATCAACACGTGCATCGGCTGCAACCAGGCCTGCCTCGACCACACCTTCGCGGGCCTCATCACCTCCTGCCTCGTCAACCCGCGGGCCGCGCACGAAACCGAGATCGTGATCGCGCCCGCCGCCGTGAGAAAGCGGATCGCCGTGGTGGGTGCGGGCCCGGCCGGGCTCGCCTGCGCGACGACGGCCGCCTCCCGCGGGCACGAGGTCACCCTCTTCGAGGCCGCTGACGAGATCGGGGGCCAGTTGAACGTCGCCCTCCAAGTCCCCGGGAAGAGCGAGTTCCGCGAGACGCTGCGCTACTTCGCGAACCGTCTCGCGGAGACGGGCGTCGCCGTCCGCCTGGGCCATCGAGCCGACGCGGACGAACTCGCGACGGGAGGCTTCGACGAGGTCGTCCTCGCGACGGGCGTGCACCCCCGCACGCCCGAGATCCCGGGACTCGAGCACCCATCGGTGCTCACCTACCTCGACGTGCTGCGCGAGAAGACGCCCGTCGGCGAGCGCGTCGCCGTGCTCGGCGCGGGAGGCATCGGCTTCGACGTCGCGGAGTATCTGACGAGCGACGAGCCCGAGGATCCCGCCGATGTGGCCGGTTTCCTCGCGCACTGGGGCGTCGACCCGCAGTATGCGCTCGCAGGAGGCCTTGCGGAACCGGTCGAGGAGTCACCCCGCCGCTCCGTCGTCATGCTGCAGCGCAAGACGACCAAGCTGGGGGCCGGGCTCGGCAGGACGACGGGCTGGATCCACCGGACGGAGCTCGCGCGCCGAGGCGTCCGCATGGTTCCCGGCGTCGAGTACCGCCGCATCGACGACGCCGGCCTCCACGCGCGGATCGACGGCGAGGACCGCCTCATCGAGGTCGACACGATCGTGCTGTGCACAGGCCAGGACCCCAACAGGACGCTGCACGCGGCACTCACGGAGCGCGGGATCCCGGCGCATCTCATCGGCGGCGCCGACATGGCGAGCGAGCTCGACGCGAAGCGCGCGATCGACCAGGGCACGCGGCTCGCGGTCGCACTGTAACGTCAGGCCAGCAGTCCGTCGGCCTGGGCAAGCGCGTCGGCGACGATGACCCCGAGCGCGTGCCGCCCGGCGCCGAGATCCGCCCAGCGCCACACCGCTGCGACGAGCGCGGCCGCATATGCCGCCCCGATGATGTGCGCACGCACTCGGCTCTCCCCATCGCGCTCGAGCCGCTCCGCGACGGCTTCGGCCACACGCTGCTGTCGCTCGGCGCGGGCCGAAGCGAGCTCGCCCTCCACGCCCATCGTGCGCGCGTCCACGATCGCGAGCGCGAGGCTCTCCGGTGGATCTCCCGCCTCAAACGTCCTCAACGCGTCGCGGAGCGTCATCCCGGGATCCTCGAGCGCGGCCAGCAGCGCCTCCACACGGCGGTCGAAGACGAACCACAGTATCTCCGACTTGGTGGAAAAGTAATTGAAGAAGCTCGAGCGACTCACACCCGTACGCCGCGCGATCTCCGCGATCGAGGTCGCCTCGTACCCCTGCTCCAGGAAGAGCTCGCACGCGGCGTCCGCGAGCATCTCGCGGGAGGAGGCGTGCGGGCGCCCGCGAGACGAGGAGGACATGCGCCCAGCTTAGCGACGGAAGGGACCGACGGACTCTCACTCGATGCCTCGACCTCAACCGACCAGCCGGCTCGCCTGCCGCCTCGCACCGCACCGCGCCGCACCG
>JAPSIU010000241.1 GCA_031178565.1 Leucobacter sp.
GGCCCAGCCGCTGGACGGTCAGCCAGCCGTCGATGAGGCGGCGCGCGGCATCCGCCTGCTCGCCCGCCTCCACCTCGACACCCGCGTCGCGCAGTCGATCGGCCCCGCCGCCGGACGCATCGCCCGGGTCGTCCATCGCATAGACGACTCGGCTGACGCCGGCGTCGATCAGGGCCTGCGCGCAGGGGCCGGTGCGCCCGGTGTGATTGCACGGCTCGAGCGTCACGACCGCGATCGCGCCCTGCGCCTGCCCGGGGGCGAGCTTCGAGAGCGCGTCGACTTCGGCGTGCGGGGTGCCGGCGCCGCGGTGCCAGCCCTCGGCGAGAACGACGCCTGCGGGGGAGAGGATGACGGCGCCCACCTGCGGATTGAGACCGCGCGGACCGTTGGCGGCGAGGTGGAGGGCGCGGCCCATCGCCTCGCGTTCGGCCTCGGTCGCTGCCATCGGTCATCCTTCTCTGGGTTCCCGGGGTCTGCAGCGCACGCGTACGCCACGTGCTGCCTCTCTTCCGGACTAGCGAGCGGATGCTCGCATCACCGTCGGTTCCGGATTTCCACCGGATCGGCGCCTGTCGCCAGGCGTTCGCGGACTGTCACCGCCGGTTCGGATTCGCACCGACCCCGGAGCACGTTGATGCTCGAAGTCTACCCAACGCGGTCGGGCCGATTTCATTCCGAGGCATGCATGGACGTGCAGGCCTCGGCGATCGCGCGCAGGGAGCGCTCCAGCGCCGGGCGGGGATCGAGCGCGTAGCCGCCGTCGCCGAAGAGCTCGACGGTGGCGAGCCCGTCGTAGCCGTGCAGGGCGAAGGAGGTCACGAGGTCTGCAAGCGGCAGGTCGCCGTCGCCCCACGCCAGGTGGCCTGCGGGCGATCCGTCGATCAGATGCACGTGGCGCACGCGATCGCCCAGCTGCTCGAAGTATCCATCGACCGTGTCGCCCGCGACCGCCGCGGCAACCGTATCGAGGGCGACGCCGAGGTTCGGGGCGTCCACGTCGGCGAGCATCCTCGCCGCGGCCGCGGCCGTCGTGACCAGGTTCGTCTCGACGCGCTGCAGCGGCTCGAGCACGCATTCCAGACCGAGATCCGCGGCGCGCACGGTGATCCGGGCCAGAGCGTCGACCGACCGCTCCCAGGCCGCCTCGCGGGGCTCGCGCTCCTCGCCGCGGCCGCTGGTGAGGAACAGCATGCCCGCGCCCAGCTCGGCAGCGAGCTCCGCCGCGCGCAGGAACATCGCGATACTCGACTGGCGGAGTCGCTCGTCGGGGGAGGCGATGTTGACCGGATACGACACCTGCTCCGGCGTGAAGCAGGCGATGGTCAGACCACGCGACGCCGCCGCCCGACGGATGCCGCGAGCGTCGGCATCCGTCATCCAGGGCACATGCGCGTGCGGGGCGACGCCCCACAGCTCCATGCGGTCGCGGCCGAGCTCGGCGAGGTCGTCCATGCACCGTTCCAGCGTGAAGTGCTGATACGAGAAATTCGACCCCGCGACCCGCTCGATCAGGGGCGTCACTTGCCGATCCCCTCGGAGAGGCCCTTGATGAAGTAACGCTGGCTGACGAAGAAGAGCAGGATGACGGGGAGAGCCGCGACCACCATGCCGGCGAAGACCACCGGGTAGTCCGTGCCGTGCTTGCTCATCAGGCTCGTGAGGCCGACCGGCAGCGTCTGCACCGTGGTGCCGCTGGTGAACACCATCGCGAAGAGGTACTCGTTCCACGCGAACAGCACATGCAGGATGATCGTCGAGATGATGATCGGCTTGCACATCGGCAGTGTGATGCGCCAGAACGTCGTCCAGCGGCTCGCGCCGTCCATCTCGGCTGCCTCATCGACCTCGCGAGGCAGGTCGATCATGTACGCGCGGATGAGGAACGTCGTGAACGGGATGCGGAACGCCGTGTACAGGATCAGCAGCGCCCAGAACGTGTTGTAGAGGCCCATCGCCTGGAACATCCGCACCAGCGGCACGAGCGCCACTGCCGGTGCGAGCATGAGCCCGCCGAGGATGATCCCGGACGCAGCCCGGCCGAACGGCATCCGCACGCGGGTCAGACCGTAGGCGGCCCATGCGCTGATGAACACCGTCGCGATCGTCGAGGTGACGGTGACCAGCACGCTCGCGGTGAGGTAGTCGCTCACCCCCCGGTTCCACGCGTCGGCGTAGTTGTGCCAGTTCAGCTGCACAGGCATGGCGAACGGATTGCCGAACAGCTCGGCGTTGGTCTTGAAGCCGTTCAGCACCATCCACAGCAGCGGATAGACGACGACCACCACGAGAGCGAGGAGGAACGTCCATGCGAAGAGGCGTCCTATGGCGGCCAGGAAGCCGGTCCGGGTCATCAGAACTCCACCCTTCTGCGTCGCGTGTACCAGAGCTGAGCGAGGGCGATCAGCAGCGTCACCACGAAGATGACGGTCGCGATCGCAGCCGCGTAGCCGAAGTCGTTGCGCACGAATCCGCTGCGGTACAGCCACGTGGCGAGCACCTGCGTCGAGTTGTTGGGGCCACCGCTGGTCATGACCATGACCTCGTTGAACACCTGGAAGGCGCCGGAGATCGTGACGATGATCATGAGGCCGGTCATCTCGCGCACGAGCGGGACGGTCACGTGGAAGAAGCGGCGGATCGGCCCGATGCCGTCGAGGGACGCCGCCTCGTACAGCTCGGCCGGGATGCGCTGGATCGCGACGGCGAACAGCAGCGTCGAGTAGCCGAAGCCCTGCCACTGGCTCATGGCTATGATCGCGACCATCGCGGTCGACTCCTGACCCAGCCACGGCTGGGCCAGAGCATCCAGTCCGAGGGCACCGAGCAGGTGGTTGAGCAGGCCCAGCTTCGGTTCGTAGATGAAGTAGAAGAGCAGGCCCGCGACGGTGAGCGAGATCGCCGACGGGACGAAGTAGATCGCTCGCAGGATCTTGCGCCAGCGGATGCTGCGCAGGCTCTCGATCAGCGCGGCGAGCACGAGGGCGGCGCCCACCTGGAAGGCGATCGACAGCAGCGAGTACAGCACGTTGTTGCCGAGCGCCGACCAGAAGACCGGATCGGCGACGAGCTTCTCGTAGTTCCTCAGTCCGACGAACTCGGAGGTGCCGGAGTAGATGTCCCACTCCTGCGTGGAGAACGCGAAGTTCTGCACGAGGGGGAGATAGACGAACACGCCCAGCACGACCAGGGCGGGGAGGACCCAGGCGAGCCCGGCGATCTTCCCGAAGCCGCGGGCGTTGCGCCGGACGCCCCGGCGCGGGTTCCGCGTGGTGATGACCTCGGTGACGGTCGGGGGCAGGCGGAATCCCGCCCCCGACGGCGTGTCACTTCGCGGCGTCGTTCGCGGCGCGGACACTGTCCAGCACCTCCTCCGGCGTGGCGCTGCCGCTGATGAGCGCCTCACCGCCGGCGAGCCAGGCGTCTGCGACCTCGGGCACGGTCACGGTGTCGAGCCAGGCGACGAGCTGCGAGGCCTCGTTGACCTGCCTGATGCCTTCGTACACCGCTGTGCTCGAGGTCTGCTCGGTCACGGCGCCCACCACGGTGCTGGGCTGACCGTACGGGAGGGAGGAGAGCGCGGCGGCGTTGCCGGGCTCGGTCGCGAACTTCATGAAGTCCGCGGCGAGGGCGGCCCTGGGCGACTTCGCATTGATGAGATACCCCTCGGGCGCTCCTTCGATCGCGGCCGGGTCGCCGGCTGCCCCCTCGGGGACGGGGAGCGGGAAGATGCCGAAGTTCTCGGCTGTGAGCGTCGCGCCCTCGACCGTCACCGTGTCGAACTCGAGGATCTCCTGGTAGTACATCGCCGCGCGTCCCCCGGCGAGGGCCTCCTGCGCCGTGGTGTAGAGCACGCCGTTGGTGCCCTTGCCGCTGTCGGTGCACTGGTCGACGAGCGACTGGAACTGCTCGAGCGACCTGACGTATCCGGGATCGTCCCAGGTCGCCGTCTCCGGATCGAAGTCGGCGTGCAGGGTGTCGCTCGGCACGTTGTACGCGAACAGCTGCTGCAGGTAGTGCAGCGCCGGCCAGCCGTCCTTGTTGCCGAAGGCGATCGGCTCGTAGCCGGCGGCGCGCAGCGGAGCGCACGCCTCGATCAGGCCCTCGAACGTGGTCGGCACCTCGACGCCGGCCTCGGCGAACGCGGCCTTGTTGTAGCCCATGAACTTGCCGTTGTTGTAGAGCGGGACCCCGTAGTACTTGCCGTCGTACTCGAATGCCGAGAGCGAGGCCTCGCCGAACCGGTCGCCCCACTCGGTGCCGGGGGCGATGAGCTCGGTGAGGTCGGCCGCCAGGCCGCCGCTGACGAAGTTCTCGGCCCAGTCGCCCGTCCACGTGAAGTAGATGTCGGGGAGCGCCTGCGAAGCGGTGAGCGTCTTCGTCTTGTCCTTCACCGACTGGTCGGTCTCCTGGATCAGCTCGACGTCGACGTCGGGGTGCTCCGCCTCGTAAGCGGTGGCGAGGTCCTCGAAGTAGGTCTCGAGCGGGGCGCCGCCGAACTTCGTGAGAATCGTGAGTTTGCCCTCGTGGACGGGTTCGGCTGCGACGTCGGCCGCGGGAGCGGCGGTGCCGCCGGCGCAGCCGGCGAGGACGAGTGCGGATGCCGCGATTGCGGCGGCGATCGGGACGGAGCGTGTCGTGCGCATTTCTGCCTCTCTGAGTGGGCGGATCTCGTCCCGCGGCATCGCGGGCACCGATCCGTCGTTGGAACTTCGGTGCGTGTCCTGTCGTGCGAGTGTAGCGAGAATGTGACACCGGTACCAGTATCAAATCAGTATTCGTGGCGTTGGCGGTCTTAACCTCGCGAATTCAGCGGAAAGATTGACGGACTCGCGACTGCTGTGCCAGCATGATCGCAATCTGACACCGGTACCACACCGACAATGGGCGGCCATCGGCCGCGAGAG
>JAPSIU010000242.1 GCA_031178565.1 Leucobacter sp.
GCCGGGTGCCCCGGAACTCCGGGGCACCCGCACTCACCGCTTCCGGAAACCACGCAAAGGATCGAGATCCGTGAACCTCCCACTTGCCACTCAGACCATCGAAGCCCCTCCGACGGGGCTCCGCGGGATCGCGAAGGACGCCCGGAGCCTGAGCTTCTGGGCAGAGAACGCGGCCCCCGTCGGCCTCGTCCTGCTCACGATCGTCTTCGCGATCCTGAGCCCGACCTTCCTGACGCTGGGCAACATCCAGGCGATGCTCATCGCCGCCGCGGTGCTGGTCATCCTCGCGGTCGCCCAGTCCTACGTCATCACCACCGGCGGCATCGACCTGTCGATCTCGGCGACGATGACGCTCGGCGCCGTCGGATTCGGGCTGTCCTGGCAGGCGGGGCTCGGGTTCTGGCCGTCCGCGCTCATCGCGATCCTCTCCTCGGGGCTCGTCGGCCTGGCGAACGGACTGCTGATCGCGAAGGGCAAGGTCACCGACTTCATCGCCACACTCGGAACGCTGTCGGTCGCCACCGGGCTCGCGCTGATCCTCACCACCGGCAAGCCGATCGCCATCACCAGCACGGAGCTGCTGCGCCTGACCACGGGCACGGTGTGGATCTTCGGATTCCCGTTCCTCATCGCGGCCGCGATCGCCGTGATCTTCTGGTTCGTCATGTTCCGCACCCGCTTCGGACTGCACGTTCAGGCGGTCGGCGGCAGCGAGGAGGCCTCCGTCGCCAACGGCATCAAAGCGCAGCGGGTCCGGATCGCCGTCTACCTCATCGCGGGCATGCTCGCGGGCCTCGCCTCGATCCTGCTCGTCGCCCGCGTCGGAGCGGCCGAACCCGCGATCAACACGAGCTATCTCCTCAACTCCATCGCAGCGGTCGTGCTCGGCGGCGTCGCACTCACCGGCGGCCGCGGAAAGATCGTGGGGCCCGTCCTCGGCGCGCTGCTGCTGACCGCGCTCACCAACGGCCTCACGCTGCTCGGCGTATCCCAGTTCTATCAGCCGCTCGCCGTCGGACTCGTCGTGGTCCTCGCGGCCCTGCTCACGAGGTTCCAGAAGAAATGATCACTGAGACAACCATGCAGAGCAACGAGATCCTGCTGAGCGCCGAGGGCATCACCAAGTCCTTCGGCGGTGTGCACGCGCTCCGCGGAGCGTCCATCACGATGCGCCGCGGAGAGGTCACCGCGCTCATCGGCGACAACGGCGCGGGCAAGTCGACGCTCGTGCGCTGCCTCTCCGGCATCCACCGGCCCGATGCGGGCACCATCACCCTCGGCGATCGAGAGGTGCGCTTCGACAGCCCCCTCTCGGCGAGAGAGCACGGCATCGAGACCGTGCAGCAGAACCTCGCCCTGGTCGAGGATCTCACCGTGTGGCAGAACTTCTTCCTCGGACGCGAGAAGACGCGGGGCTTCGGACCCTTCAGGCTGCTCGACCGGAAGTCGATGCGCGCCACCGCTCAAGACCTCGTGGCAGATCTCGCCGTGAACGTCCCACCCGTGACCAGCCGCGTGCGCCGCCTGTCGGGCGGTCAGCGCCAGGCCGTCGCCATCGCTCGGGCGGCCGGCTGGGGCGGATCGATCGTCATCATGGACGAACCGACCGCTGCTCTGGGCGTTCAGGAGACGGCCCGCGTGGAAGGGATCATTCACAAGCTGAAGGAGCAGGGCGTCGCCGTGCTCCTCATCAGCCACAACTTCGACCAGGTGCTGCGCCTGTCGGATCACGTCTGGGTGATGCGCGGCGGGCTCTCCGTCGCAGAACGACGGGCCGCCGACACCACCGGCGACGAACTCGTCGCCCTCATCACCGGCGCGAAATCCGCGTAACCCGCTCCTGCCGATCCACACCATCACGAAACGGACCACTCAGCCATGCCCATCAACCCCCTCGGAGTGCACGCCCTCGTCTTCGCCGGAGACACCACCCCGGACCGGATGACCGAGATCATCGATCAGACCCGTGCCGCCGGCTACGATCTTCTGGAGCTGTCGCTTCACGACTCCCCGAACCTCGACGTCGCCGATGCGCGGTCGAAGCTCGAGAGCGCGGGACTCGGGATCGTGTGCTCCCGCGGGCTCGCGTTCGACGCCGACGTATCGAGCGAGGACCCCGCCGTCGTCTCGCGGGGCGCTCGGCTCCTGCACGATTCGCTGCAGATCACGCACGACCTCGGGGGGCACCACTTCACCGGGGCCCTGTTCAGCGCACTCGGGAAGTACGGTCGGCCTCTCGGATCCGCCGGACGCGCCAACGTCGTGGCCACGCTCAAGGACCTCGCCGCCGACGCGGCGGACAAGGGCATGACCCTCGGACTCGAGGTCTGCAACCGCTACGAGACGAACGTGGTCAACACGGCGGCGGACGCGCTCCGGCTGGCGGACGACATCGGCGCGGACAACGTCGTCATCCACCTCGACACCTACCACATGAACATCGAGGAGGACGACCTCGTCCGCCCGGTGCACCTCGTCGGCGACCGTCTCGGCTACGTCCACATCGGCGAGAACCACCGCGGGTATCTCGGAAGCGGCCACCTCGACTTCACCGCGTTCTTCCACGCCCTCGCGGACATCGGCTACGCGGGGCCGATCACGTTCGAGTCGTTCTCCTCGGCCGTGGTCTCCCCCACGCTGTCGAACGACCTCGCGATCTGGCGGAACCTGTGGGACGACGGGCCGGCTCTCGCCCGGCACGCACGCGCGTTCATCACCAACCGGATCGAGGCGGGCCGTGGCGCCTGACCTCGGTCGAGTCGGAGCCTCACCCCCCGACGAGGCGCTCGACGCCCTCGCGAACGTGATCGAGGCCGCGAGGACACCCGGGAAGCGGTTCGTGCTCGGCATCGCAGGCAGTCCGGGAAGCGGGAAGACCACGCTCGCGCGAGCACTGGCCGAGCGGATCGGCTCGCGCGATCCGGGCTCCGCCGTCCACGTCCCGATGGACGGATTCCACCTCGCGAACACGACCCTCGACCGGCTCGGGATCCGGGATCGCAAGGGCGCGATCGACACCTTCGACGGATGGGGCTTCGTCGCGCTGCTCGAGCGGATTCGTGCCGAGAGCGGCCACACCGTGTACGCGCCGGGCTTCGATCGCTCCGTCGAAGAGGGCATCGCCGGAGAGATCGCGATCGAGCCGGGCACCTCCATCGTGATCGTCGAGGGGAACTACCTCCTCGTCGATCGGGACCCGTGGTCGAGGGTGCGAGACCGACTCGACGCGAGCTGGTTCTGCGCGACTCCCGAGACGGAGCGCGAGGAGCGGCTGGTCGATCGGCACACCAGGCACGGCCGCACCGTCGAGGCCGCGACCGCGTGGGCCAGGAACGTCGACGGGGCGAACGCGGTGCTCATCGAGGCGTCCCGCGTCCGGGCGAACCTGATCGTATCGGGGATCACGGGCGAGCCGGTCGTCTCCGAGTAGGGAGCCGGTGAGGGGTGTCCGCGCGACGACCGCGCAGACACCCCTCACCGCTCACCGCGCTATCGCTGGCGCGCGGCCATCGCGGTGACGAGCTCGTACACGACGTGGCTCGCGGCGACCGCGGTGATCTGCGCGTGATCGTAGGCCGGGGCGACCTCGACGACGTCGGCGCCGACGATGTCGAGATCGGCGAGGCCGCGGATGATCCGCAGCATCTCGCGACTCGTGAGCCCGCCCGCTTCGGGAGTGCCGGTGCCGGGAGCGTGCGAGGGATCGAGCACGTCGATGTCGATCGAGATGTACAGCGGCTTGTCGCCGACCCGCGTGCGGATCCGCTCGAGCGCGGCGGGCACCCCGTTCTCCTCGATGAACTCGGTCGTGATGATCTGGAAGCCCAGCTTCAGGTCGTCCTCGAGGTCGCCCTTGCCGTAGAGCGGACCGCGGATGCCGCCGTGCATCGAGGCGGTCATGTCGATGAGCCCCTCCTCCGATGCCCGGCGGAACGGTGTGCCGTGTGTGGTCGGGGCGCCGAAGTAGGTGTCCCAGGTGTCGAGATGCGCGTCGAAGTGGAGGACCGCGACCGGACCATGCTTCTTGTTGATGGCGCGCAGGAGCGGCAGGGCGATCGTGTGGTCGCCGCCGATCGTGACGATCTTGTCGACCCGCTCGCCGAGTTCGGTCGCCGCGTCCTCGACCGCCTGCACGGCCTCGTCGAGGTTGAACGGATTGGCCGAGATGTCTCCGGCGTCGACCACCTGCTTCAGCGCGAACGGGGAGGCGTCCTGCGCGGGGTTGTACGGACGCAGCAGGCGCGAGGCCCCGCTCACGTGAGCGGGGCCGAACCGTGCGCCGGGACGGAAACTCACGCCGCTGTCGAACGGCACCCCGACGACCGCGATGTCGGCCTCTGGAACGTCTTCGATCCTGGGCAGCTTGGCGAAGGTGGCGATTCCGGCGTAGCGCGGCGTGAGGCTCGCGTCGACCGGACCCTGCGGAGTGTGGGAAGTCACGATCCCGTATCCTTTCGAGTTGTCTTATAGTAAACATGTGAGTTCCGTGAGTGAACTTGCTCACACTATATGCCGCTTCCGACGGCCCGGTCAACGTCAGTCGAGCCCGGGCGGATCGGTACCGCGGAACCGGAACGCGAGGAGGGCTGGGGACGATGAGACCGATTCACCCGACGGCGGGCGAAGGGCACGTGCGGATCGGAGCGAGACTGCGCTCGTCGCGCCTCGCCCAGGGCCTCACCCTCGAGCAGCTCGCCACAGCATCGGGTCTCACGAAGGGCTTCATCAGCCGCATCGAGCGCGACGAGACCCTGCCGAGTGTGCCCACGCTCGTGCAGCTCTGCCAGACGCTCTCCCTCCCGATCGGAACGCTCTTCGAGGAGCCCGAGATCCAGCGCATCGGCCTCGCCGAGGCGCCCCGCATCAACCTGGGAGGCGAAGGCGTCGACGAGC
>JAPSIU010000243.1 GCA_031178565.1 Leucobacter sp.
CCGGAGAGCTGCATCGGATAGGCGCTGCGCTTGTCCCCGAGTCCCACCTGGTCGAGCAGGTCGCTCGCGCGCTCCCGCGCCTTCGCCGGAGAGAGTCCGAGCACCCGGATCGGCGCCTCGGTGATGTTCTCCAGGATCGAGAGGTGGGGGAAGAGGTTGAACTGCTGGAAGACCATGCCGATCTCGCGGCGCTGCGCGGTGATCTTCTTGTCCCGCAGCGTGCGGAGCTTGCCCCGGTGCCACTCGGACCCGAGGAGTTCGCCGCCCACGTAGATGGCTCCCTGGTCGATGCCCTCGAGCTGGTTGATGCAGCGCAGCAACGTGCTCTTGCCCGATCCCGATCGACCGAGCAGGCAGAGCACCTCGCCGGCGTTCACCTCGAGCTCGGCGCCTTTGAGGACCTCGAGATGCCCGAAGCTCTTGCGGATGTTCCGCAGCTGGATGAACGGGCTCACTTCATCTCCCCTTTCACTGCCTTGATCTTGAGGGTCCGCGGTTGGAACCCGCGGCCGAATCGCTGCTCGAGGAAGTGCTGTCCGAAGCTGAGGATCGTGACGAGGACCATGTACCAGAGCGACACGACGAACAGCAGCTCCATCACCATGTTGTTGACGAGGTAGATCGTCTGCGCGCTGTACAGGAGCTCCGTGTACTGGATGACGGATGCCAGCGACGTCATCTTGACCATGGTGATGAACTCGTTGCCCATCGGCGGGATGATCACCCGCATGGCCTGCGGCAGCACGATGCGGCGGAGCATGAGGGAGCGCGGCATGGCGAGCGCCTGCGACGCCTCGATCTGCCCGCGGTTGACGCTCAGGATCCCCGCGCGGATGATCTCGGACGCGTAGGCGGCCTGGTGGAGCCCCAGTCCGAGGAGCGCCGAGATGAACGGGGACATGACGTCGACCGTGCGCTCGTCGATGATCCCGGGAATGTAGATGTACGGGATGATCAGTGCGAGGTTGTACCAGATCAGCAGCTGGACGATCTGCGGGATTCCGCGGAAGACCCAGACGAACCCGTTGCTCGTGGCGCGCAGCACCGGGTTCTCGGAGAGGCGCATGAGCGCGACGACGATGCCGAGCGCCACACCGAAGATCATGGCGAGGATCGTCATGAGGATGACGTTGCGCACGCCCTCGAGGATCGTGCCGTCGAAGAAGTACTCGCCGACGATGCTCCAGTCGATGTCGCCCGTCGCGAAGGCGTAGACGATGACCAGGACGATGGCGAGCACGACGACGGCGGTCACCCATCGCATCGGGTGGCGTCTGCCGATGCGCGTCGCGAAGGCCGCATCCTGCTCCGCGGCTGCGGCGCCGGATTCGTGCGCTCCTCGGGTCTCGGTCAGAGCGTTCATCGGATCTCCTCCACGGGGGATGCGCTCCGGGCACCGGTCGCGGAGGCGAAGCCCGACAGCACCGCGTCGACCTCGGCGCGGATCGCGCGCTGCTGCCTGACGAGCACCTCGGGTGCGGTGCCGTTCGCTCCGTCGCGCCGGGCTACGGCGGATTCGAGCGTGAGGCGCACCAGGGCGTCCTCGGTGATACGGTCGTCGATCTCGGCGAGGTCGTCCGCGGTCAGATCCTCGAGGCCGACCCCGCGCTCCTCGCAGGCCATGACCGCCCGGCCCGTCACGTCGTGGGCCTCGCTGAACGGGACGCCCTGTTCGGCGAGCCAATCGGCCAGCTCGGTCGCGAGCGAGAAGCCGTCGATCGCCTGCCGTCGCATCTCCTCGGCGTCGAAGGCGAGCGTCCGCACCATGCCGGTCAGGGCGGGCAGCACCAGTTCGAGGGTCTCCACGGTGTCGAAGGTGTAGTGCTTGTCGTCGGCGAGATCCCGGTTGTAGGCGAATGCCAGCGACTTGAGCGCCGAGAGCATGCCGATGAGGTTGGCGTGCAGGCGGCCGGTGCGACCGCGGGCGAGCTCCGCGATGTCGGGGTTCTTCTTCTGCGGCATGATCGACGATCCCGTCGAATAGGAATCGTGCAGGCGGACCCAGCCGAACTGGCGCGAGGCCCAGAGGCACAGCTCCTCGCACAGCCGGGAGAGGTCGGTGCCCAGCATCGCGCCGGCGTAGAGGAAGTCGACCACGTGGTCGCGACTCGAGACCGCGTCGATCGAGTTCGGCACGACTCCGGCGTACCCCATCTCGGCGGCCATCGCCGCCTGGTCGGCGTGAAGGGTCGATCCGGCGAGCGCCGCCGCGCCGAGCGGGGAGCTCCCCGACGCCTCCCAGGCGTGCTGCAGCCGGGTGAGATCGCGGCGGATCGCCCAGGCGTGGGCGAGCAGCTGCTGTCCGAAGAGGATCGGTTGAGCGGTCTGCAGGTGCGTGAATCCCGGGGCGATGATCTCCGCGGTGTCCTCCGAGCGATCGACGAGCGCCGAGACGAGTTCCGCGACATCGCTCGCGAGCTGCGGGATCGTGCGACGCAGGTACAGGCGCAGATTGTTCGCCGCCTGGTCGTTCCGGGAGCGCCCGGCTCGGATCACACCGGCTTCGGGTCCCAGACGCGCGGTGAGTTCCCGCTCGAGGTACCCGTGGATGTCCTCGTCGCCCGGCAGGGGCCCCACCCGACCCGCCTCGTGATCGTCGGCGATCTCCGTGAGCGTTCGTGTGATCCCGGCCCGCTGGGCATCATCGATCAGACCGGTCCGGCGCAGCTCGCCGAGGTGCGCGATCGATCCCGCGACGTCCTCGCGGACCATGTCGAAGTAGGCGCGGGGTGATCGGGAGAGCGCCTCGAGCTCGGGGGACGGTCCCGAGGCGAACCGGCCTCCCCAGAGCCGCCCGCTCCCGCGGCCGGCCTCGTTCGTCGTATCCGTCATGCCTTCCTTCCCACATCGCAAGGATTGTCATACAATATTGATTCAATTATCCATAGATAGCGGGAAGATGTCAAAGAATTGAATGACAATCTTTCAGATAGGATGAACCCATGGACGGGAACAGCCTTCCGGTAGCAGAGTTGCCGCCGACCGAATCGCAAGAGCCCCGGGCTTCGCCCGCGCAGCCGAGGGCGAGCACGGACTCCACCCCCGCCTCCGCCGAGGTCGCGAGCAAGATCCGCGACGCGATCCTCAGGGGGCGGATCGCGCTCGGGGCTCCGATCACGGAGCGCTGGATCTCCGAGCAGTACGCGGTGTCGCGCACCACGGCCCGCGACGTCCTGCAGCTCCTCGTCTCGGAGCGCTATCTCGAACGGCACCCGTACCGGAGCGCGAACGTCCGCACGTTCAACGAGCAGGACATGCGTGACAACCTCGACGCGCGCATGCTCCTCGAGAGCGAGGCGGCGCGGGCGTGCGGAACGGCGGGTCCGGAAGAGATCCGTCGACTGCAGGACGCGATCGCCGCCTACTGCGCCGCCCTCGACGTCGAGGACACCCTCGCCGCCACCGCCGCGCACCGCGAGCTGCACACCGCGATCGTCGGCCTCACCGGAAACAGCGCCCTCGCCCGATTCGAGAGCGAGCTGATGCTCGACGCCTCCCTGTTCCTCGACGTCATCAACGTGCGCCGCGCGGACGTGCTGAAGATGCGAACGGAGCACGTCCGCCTGACGGGTGCGCTTCTCGCCGGCGACACGGAGCTCGCGGAGCGGCTCGTACGGGGCCACCTCAGCATGGTGACGATCGCCGCCGAGACGCTCACCGACTGAGGGCGTCGGCCGCCGCCGGGGTCACACCGCCCGAGAGGCCGCGTCCAGGATCCTCTCGAGCGACGCCGAGGAGAGGAGCGCGTCGCACGCGATGAGCGCGAGGCCGGTCACCCCCGCCGACGCGCCGAGCGTCGAGCGCTCGATCCTCAAGTCGCGGGTGACGAGAGGAGCCGCCCGCTGATACACGCGCTCGCGGATGCCCGACATCAGGATCTCGTCGCACTCGGCGAGCTGCCCCGACAGCGCGATCGTCCGCGGATTGAGGATGCTCACGAGGTCCGCGACGGCCTCGCCGATGACTCGACCGGCCGCTCGCACCCGGCGGACGGTCTCGATATCCCCCCGCGCGACGAGGTCGACGATGTCGCGCACTCCCGAGGTCGGGATCCCGAGCTCCGTGAGTTCGCGCTGCAGCGCCCACCCGCTCGCGTACGCCTCCACGCAATCGAAGCTGCCGCACCGGCAGTCCCGAGGCCGATCATCGACGATGGCCGCTCGGGTGTGGCCGATGTCCCCCGCCGCCCCCTTGTCGCCCCGGATGATCTGACCGTTGAAGACGAGCCCCGCGCCGACGCCGGTGCCGAGCTTGAGTCCGATGACGTTGTCCACCCGGTGCACACGGGCTTCGGCTACGGCACGAGCGTTGGCGTCGTTCTCGACGATGAGCGGGACGTCGTAGTGCTCGGCGGCCCACTCGGCCATGTCGAAGCGGTCCCACCCCGTCATGATGGGAGGGTTGACGACGCGGCGCGCCGCGAACTCCACCGGTCCCGGAACCCCGATCGCGATGCCCCAGAGCTCCGTCGGCACCGCCAGCTCACGGAACGCCTCCAGGACCGCCGGGAGCACCCGCTCGGGCCCCTCCCAGACGTCGATCGTCCTGTCGATGCGCGCGAGGGGGTTCCCTCCAAGATCGCACACGGCCGCGATGAATCCCGTCGCGCCGATGTCCGCGCAGAGCACGGTCGCGCGGTCCGCGCGGAACTCGAACCTGCTCGACGGGCGGCCTCCGGTCGAGGCGCCCCCCTCGATCGGGGTGATGAGCCCGACGCCCGAGAGCGCCGAGAGGCGACCGTTGACCGTCGACCGGGAGAGGCCCGTCAGGGAGCTCACGTCGGTTCGACTGAGCGCGCCTCGATCCCGGAACACTCCGAGAAGGTCGCTGACGTGCGAGCCGTACTCCATGGACGCCCACCTCCTCGTACCTCCACGTACCCTCA
>JAPSIU010000244.1 GCA_031178565.1 Leucobacter sp.
CGAAGCGCATGCCCTCGGTCAGCTCGAGCTCGGTACCGAAGGTGTTGGACTCCTCGACGGTGACCACACCCTCCTTGCCGACCTTGTCGATGGCCTCGGCGATCAGCGCACCGATCTGCTCATCGGCAGCCGAGATCGAAGCGGTCGCCGCGATCTGCTCGGTCGTCTCGATGTCCTTGGCGTTCTCGAGGAGCTTCGCCGAGACGGCGGTCACAGCCTTCTCGATGCCCTTCTTGATCGCGATGGGATCGCTGCCGGCTGCCACGTTGCGCAGGCCCTCGCGCACGAGCGCCTGGGCGAGAACGGTAGCGGTGGTGGTGCCGTCGCCCGCGACGTCGTCGGTCTTCTTCGCGACCTCCTTGACCAGCTCGGCGCCGATCTTCTCGTACGGCTCGTCGAGCTCGATCTCCTTGGCGATGGACACGCCGTCATTGGTGATGGTGGGTGCGCCCCACTTCTTCTCCAGCACGACATTGCGGCCACGCGGGCCGAGCGTCACCTTCACAGCATCGGCGAGAGTGTTCAGGCCTCGCTCAAGCCCACGACGCGCTTCCTCATCAAACGCAATGATCTTTGCCATGTATTGCCCCTCCCGGACGTACTCGTAGTGGTGAGCACCGCACCGACGTCTTATCGCCGTGGCGCGGATGTTTAGCACTCAGTCGATTCGACTGCTAACACAATCTTGGCACTCACACCCGGGGAGTGCAAGCAGGGATGCTCGCGCACAGCGAACACTCGCGAATCGGTCGACTGCGAGGCGCGCGGCGCCCGCCTCTCAGCCCTGGGGTTCCACGGGCAGTCCCGTGGCGGGATCCGTGGGAAGTCCGGTCGACGGATCGATCGGGTACCCCGTCGTGGGATCGATGGGCCAACCCGTCGCCGGATCGATCGGATACCCCGTCACGGGGTCGATCGGAAGGCCCGTGGAGGGATCGACGGCGGGCTGATCCGTCGGAACGTCCGTCGGGGGCTCCGTGCTTCCCTCGGTCATCTGCTCGGCCTCTTCGAGGCCGGGGCCGGCGTAGTCCGCGCCGAGCAGCACGATGAGCCGGGCGCCGTAGTCCTGATAATCGGTGCTGACGTAGGTGGAGAGGCCGCCGAGCTCGGCCGCGAGCCCCTCCGCCGCCGAGGCATCGGCGGGATCCGCGTAGAACACGGCGGAGATCTGCACCTCGGAGGCCGCGGCGCCGGAGAACAGGATCTGTCCCCAGCCCTCCTCCCGGATGATCTGGTCGAGCGCCGCGGCGAGATTCTGCGTCTCCGTCCCGTTGAGCACCGCGACGGTGGCTTCGGGATCGAGCTCGGGCTTCGGCGCCTCGGGAGGAGCCGAGGTCGCGGTCGGCCCGATCACGGGGAGCCTTCCGGCGTTGCCGATGTTGTGCACCCAGAGGATGCCGAGCGTGGTCAGCAGCGCGAATCCGAGAAGCGCCGCGATGAGGAACTGCCAGACGTAGCGGGGTCGCGCGGTGACACGGTGGGCGCCGACGCGGCTGCTCCGCGGGATCCGGTCGAAGCGATCCTCGGGGTACTCCTGGCGGGTGCCGAGACGCGCGGCGGCGTCATCGGTCTTCTGCACCACGTTCGACTCCTTGTTTTCGCGCTCCGAGCTCGCGCCCGTGCGCGCGACTCGTCACTAGGGTATCGCGGCCGGCCTGCCAGAACGGTGAGCCCACGGCCCGTCATGGATCCGCGGCTTCGTTCACTCCGTCAGGGAATCCGGCGCGTAGACGGCGCGCGCGAGTCCGTCGATCACGTCCGGGATCCTCGTGCCTCCCGCGAAGAGCAGGGTGTCGTCGACATCGACGATCCGGCGGCGCTCACCCGCGGAGGTGAGAGCGATGCTCGGTTGGGCGCTGAGCAGCCCGTCGACGCCGCCGGCGCTCTCGAGCCCCTTCGTCATCACGAGGATCACGTCAGGGTCCATCGCGATGAGCGCTTCCTCGGTCATCGGCTTCTCTCCCGTCCACCCGATCTCGGCCGCGACGTCCACGGCGCCGATGGAGCGGATCAGACTGTCGACTCCGCTGCCCTCCCCGAAGAGGTAGAAGATGCCCGATGTGCCGCGGACGTAGAGGAAGGCGATCCGGGGCCGCTTGCTCTCGTCGGCGGGCAGGAGCCGCCGCACCTCCGCCTCCTTGGCGGCGATCGCCTCCCGCAGCGTCTCGACGAAGGCGGGTGCGAACTCGCCGATGCCGAGCGCGTCGGCGAGCTGCTGCGCGGTGACGTAGCTCGTCTCGGCGTCGACCGCTCGATCCACGGTGACCACGGGGACACCCGCCTCGCGCAGCTGCAGCACCACGTCGGCGGGGCCGATGGTCCCGTCCGTGACGATGAGGGTCGGACTCAGCGCGAGCACTCCCTCCGCATCGATCGAGTGACCGTCGCGCGTGACGACGGGAAGGTCCTCGGCGCCGGGGAAGTTCGTGGAGATGTCGCGACCGACGAGGCTGTCGCTCAGCCCGAACGCGTGGACGAGCTCGCCGAGCGATCCGCTCAGCGAGAGCGCGAGCACCCTCGAGGTGTCGCTGATCCGCACCTCGGTGTCGCCCGTGCGGTCGTGCGACGTGACGGTGACCGGCAGCGAGGCGTCCGGGGCGTCGGGAAGCGGCTCGATGCTCGGCCCGCCGATCACGGCGGTGGTCGGCCCGTCCACCTCCGTGGGATCCTCGGCGGGAGCGACCTCGCTCAGCGGGGGCAGTTCGACCGGCACGGATGTCTTCTCCGGCTTCTCCGTCTTCTCCACCGCGCGCTCGGCGCCGCTCTGGCACGACGACAGGCCGAGGCCGAGCACCGCAGCGAGGACGAGGGCGAGAGCGCCGCGCGTTCGCCGACTGCGCGAGATGAGCATGGTTTCCCTTCGAAATTCGCCGCCGTTTAGCCTAGCCGAAGAAAGATATGATGAAGTGGGTGCTCGGCGCCCCGCGAACCCGCTGCGCACGGAGCCCGCTCCTCCCCGAACCTCAGAAAGCAGCCCTCGCGCGCATGAAGCCACATGACAGTTCCGCTGCTTCGCGCCGAGCCGCAAGGGCGACGGTCCTCTTCACGGCGCTGTCCGCGGCGCTCGTCGTGTCGGTCCTGGTCTCGGCGGGCAGCGGTCAGCTCGGGATCCCTCCGCAGGAGGTGCTCGGGTCCCTGCTGCACCGGTTCGGGATCGAGTGGCTCCCTCTGCCGTCGCACCCGACAGGGGATCAGACGCTGTGGGCGATCCGCTTCCCCCGGGTCGCGATGGCAGCGCTCGTCGGAGCCGGTCTCGCGGTGTCGGGCCTCGTCATGCAGGCGATCTTCGGAAACCCTCTGGCCGAGCCCGGGGTCATCGGCATCTCGTCCGGCGCCGCAGTCGGGGCCGGGCTCGCGATCGTTTTCGGACTGACCGTGTTCGGCGAGTGGACGACGGCGGTGCTCGCCTTCGCAGCGGGACTCGGCGCGACGCTGCTCGTCTACGCCATGAGTCGCGCCGACGGCAAGACCGAGGTCGTGACGCTGGTGCTCACCGGCATCGCGGTGAACGCGATCGCGGGAGCGGCTATCGCCCTGCTCACCTTTCTCGGCGACACGCAGTCGCGCGAGCAGATCGTGTTCTGGCAGCTCGGCAGCCTCGCGGGGAGCCGATGGTCGCAGGTGATCATCATCGCCCCGATCATCGCGATCGGCCTCCTCGCGGCCTACGCGGTGGCCCGGCGGCTCGACCTGCTCTCCCTCGGGGAGCGGACGGCGCGCCACTTGGGCGTCAACGTCGAGGCGCTGCGGATCGCCATGATCCTCGTCGTGGCGCTCCTCGTGGGCGCGGCCGTGGCGTTCGCGGGGATCATCGCCTTCGTCGGGCTCGTGATCCCCCATCTGATGCGTATGATCCTGGGGCCCGCTCACTTGCCGCTCATCACCGCCTCCGCGCTGGGCGGAGCACTGCTGCTGACGCTCGCCGACTTCGCCGCGCGCACGCTGGTGCCGATGGCGGACATGCCCATCGGCATGCTCACCGCGCTCGTCGGCGGTCCGTTCTTCTTCTGGCTCCTCCGACGTACGCGCAGGCGCTCCGGGGGGTGGGGCTGATGGCCGCACGCCACATCGCGCTCCCCGAGCGCCCCTCCCCGGGTGCTGCCGTGTGCGCCGCGCAGTCGGTGCGCGTCTCGCGCGGCGGCCGGGTGCTGCTCGACTCGGTTTCGCTCGAAGTCAGGGCCGGCGAGGTGCTCGCGCTGCTCGGCCCGAACGGCGCGGGCAAATCGACCCTGCTCAGCCTCCTCTCCGGGGATCTCTCCCCCGATGCCGGAACGGTGCGCTTCGGAGACCGGGACATCTCGGAGTGGTCGCTCGTGGACCTCTCACGACGCCGGAGCGTACTGCTGCAGGACAACCAGCTCCTCTTCCCGTTCACCGCGCACCAGGTGGTCGAGATGGGGCGGGCCCCGTGGCGCCGCACACCGCTCGAGGACGAGGACGACGAGGCGGTCGCCGACGCACTCCACGCGGGCGACATCGCCCACCTCGGCAACCGCCGCGTACCGTCGCTCTCCGGCGGCGAGCGCGCTCGAGCGGCCTTCGCCCGCGTGATGGCCGGCCGCACGGGGGTGCTCATGCTGGACGAGCCGACCGCCGCGCTCGATCTCGGCCACCAGGAGGCCGTGCTCGGGCTCGCCCGCGAGCGGGCCGGCGCGGGGGACGCCGTACTGGTCGTGCTGCACGACCTGAATCTGGCCGCGGCGTACGCCGATCGGATCGCGCTGCTGCGGGACGGCGAGATCGTCGCGTGCGATGCTCCGGCTCGGGTGCTCACCGCGGAGATCGTGTCGGACGTGTACCGGACCCCGGTCGAGGTGATCCCGCACCCGGTGACCGGACGCGGGATCGTGCTCCCGCTGCGTG